>CAXBHV010000294.1:0-7289 GCA_963974855.1 uncultured Rhodopirellula sp.
GGCGAGACATTCGCGCCGCGTACGGCAAGCATTGTCGATAATCGCCTGACATTCACCCTGCCGGCCGGGGCGGACGCGGTCGACCTCGAAGGAGGCTATGTCGTTCCACCCTATTGCGAGGCGCACAATCACAATATTGGCGGCGCCGCCGAAGGCGTCGGGGCGACCGTGTTTTCGAAGTCGGGAACGAAGGTCGACCGTGATGCCAAACGTCGCGAAGACGCCGAGATTTCTGCTGCGGTAGTCGCGATGAAAGATGCCAAACAATTCCTCGATGAGAAACTGAAACCCGAACAAACCGACCGAATCAGCATGGCAATCGCGGCGTCGATGATGGACCGCGGACGCCGCAAGAGTTTTGATGCCCTGATGCGTAACCTCAGCGAAGGCTTGCCATTTGAACAAGCGTTTCAGACCGCGTTCCGTGCCACTCCTGCCGCGTACATCACGCAGTGGCTGAAATGGGTCAAAGGGTAGGGCAGAGCAGGGTAGGGCGTAGACGATGGGCCCCATGCACGCGGTAAACTTCGCCTGCCTCCGCTTGGAAAGAAACGCGTTTCGATTCAGAATTACTGTTTCGCTGGCCGAACCGTTTCGCTGGCTCGATACGCTCACCTAATTGCGACACGCCAACGATGACTTCTCGCGACCAGACGCTGAATCAATATCACGAACTGATGCAGATCAATGCGGTTTCTCATCTGCTTCGCTCGGCCCGAGAAACAGGGCTGATGGACCAATTGCGACAAGGTCAGCACACCGCCGAACAACTCTGCAACACGCTCTCGCTGTCTGCCGAACCGACCCAACTGCTGCTCGACGCGATGACGGCGATTGGCATATTTGAAAAGTACGATGAGGACTACGCACTGTCACAAGCGGCTCAGCTGTTGTGCCAGTACGACAAAGACCTCGGTGACCAACGTTGGCAAAAGCTAACCGCCCGCGTGCTTGGCAAAGGAGACCGAGCAGCGGTGTCACCCACGGAATACTTTGACCACGTCGCGGCCACCCAGTGGGCTCATACCCCGGCCGCGATGGAGGCTGCCGAAATGCTGAACATTGGTGGCGAAGGCGAGGTCGTGGGCCCCAAAATTCTCGATCTCGGCTGTGGCTCGGCCGTCTGGAGCTGTGCGATGGCCCACCGTGACGCCAAGGCGACGATCACCGCGGTCGATTTTCCCGGTCCGATCGCGGCAGCGACCACGATGGCAGAATCAATTGGGTTGACGGCGCGGTTCACCGCGATCCAAGCCGATCCGGCCTCGGCCGAACTGGCGGACGAGAACCATTTGCCGAGCGATTTCGACATCGCCTTGATCGCCCAACGCTTGTTTGCTCAACAACCCGCCGAGCAAACAGCGCTGCTAAAACGAGCGATTTCCGCGATCCGACCGGGTGGCCGTGTGATCGTGATCGACCTGTTTCGCGGCCCCACCAAGCCAAACCTGACCGAAGCCACCGAAGCACTCAAACTCGAAATGGAAACTCAGGGCGGGGCGATCAAAACGCTGAAAGAGGCGGAATCGCTGCTAGTCAGCGAGGGACTGGAACAAATTAAGTTCACCTTTATCCCCGCCAGCCGCATGGGCTTGGGAATGATGATGGCGTCTAAGCCGGAATAGGTGCGAAACAGATCATCGGCGTAGTCGAGTCGCCGTAGTGTTAGAGGGTAGCTACGCTCGCCAGAGCGTGGAGCATTTCGACGCATCTCCACCGTCTGGCGACGGTAGCTACGGGGTATTCGTCAATGATTGATTTGATGCCCCTCTCGCGGCAAAGCAGTGAACGTTCGATCACTCGCCAGCTACGTTCTCGCGAGCGATCGGGCGCCGAAAAGGGCAAAAATCTTACCTTGCGAGACGTGATTGACGAGCTTTCCGGCAAGAATCGGCATCATTTAACTCAAATTTAGAAGAAAGTTCCGCTCCCGCGTTGACGATCACGCACATAAGCTCCTACGATACGCGGCTCGATTCCATCTAAAACCTGCCACTTATGGACCCCCAGCGATGGCTGTCCCCAAAAGAAAACATTCCAATAGCCGTACCGGCAAACGTCGTTCACATGACCGCGTCAAGAAGCGTCAAGTCGCCTATTGCCCACAATGCAGCTCGGCGGTACCAACGCACGTGATCTGCCCTAAATGTGGGTATTATCAAGGCCGCACTGTCGTTGAATCACCCGACGAATAAAGTTCGACGATTAAGTTTTTCCTGACGCGCAGGCCTTGCACCCCAAGGCTGCTGCATCTTTGAAAAGGGGCTGCTGTGGCGCTCGACGTTGACTCTGTGGGCATTTTATTCCCAGGCCAAGGTGCTCAAAACATCGGCATGGGACGCTGGTTGTGTGAAAACTACCCTCAAGCCCGCGCGCTCTACGACACCGCTTCGGAAGTACTCGGCTACGATCTGATCGCGCTTTCGCAAGAAGGCCCCGAAGATAAGCTGAATGCAACCGAGTTCTGCCAACCGGCATTATTTGTCGTCGGCATGGCTGCGGCGGAAGTCCTGCTGAGCGAACGCCCCAAACTGGCCAACAAGATCAAAGCCGCTGCAGGGCTGAGCCTCGGTGAATACACCGCTGTCTGCTTCGCAGGCGGCATCCAATTCAAAGACGCCGTCCGGCTCGTCCAACGACGTGGCGAAGCGATGCAAACTGCCTCCGACGCGGTGCAAAGCGGTATGGCCAGCATCCTCGGGTTGGACCTGGAAAAGGTGCAAGCGGTTTGCGATGAATGCCGCCAAGGCGACGAAGTGCTGCAGCCAGCTAACTTGCTGTGCCCCGGCAATATCGCAATCTCTGGCCACATCTCGGCAATCGATCGTGTCGAGCCCGTCGCTCAAGCAGCCGGTGCGATGAAAACCGTTCGGCTCAGTGTTGCCGGCGCCTTTCACACTGCACTGATGCAGTCCGCAGTCGCGAAACTGGGCGAAGCGCTCGAATCAATCGAAATCCAAGACACACGGATTCCGGTTTACAGCAACGTCGATGCTGCACCGCACCAATCGGCAGCCGAAATCAAAAATCTGCTCAGTCGCCAAGTCGTCAATCCCGTTCTCTGGGAAGCCTCGATCCGCAAAATGATGGACGATGGCATCGAAGGATTCTTGGAAGCAGGAACCGGCCGAGTACTGCAAGGAACGCTCAAGCGGATCCATCGCAAATTGCCAACCGAAGGCTTCGGTGACGGCTGAGCCCGCGACACCTGAACCCGAGTTGCCTGAATGCAGTGCGGAAATTGAGTGAGCCAGAGAGCTTCTTAAGTCCGGCACACGAAATACCGACGACAGGCTGGAAGCCTATCCCACAGGAAAACTGACAGGCTAAAAGCCTATCCAACGGGCAGCCTGTGACACACCGCTCACATTCCTTTGATCTAGAAAGACAAACGCACCATGCAATTATCCATCGCAGTGGACTTGAAGGGCCAAGTGGCGATCGTCACCGGAGCATCCCAGGGGCTCGGAAAGGCCGTCGCAGTCGCATTGGCTCAAAATGGAGCTCACGTGGTCTGCTTGGCACGAAATGCCGACAAGCTGGCATCCACCGTTAGCGAGATCGAAGCTGCTGGCGGTACCGCCGAAGCACTGTCGGTCGACGTCACCGATCGCGCCGCAGCCGCAGCCGCGATCGAAGACACCGCCAAAAAGCACGGTCGACTCGACATCTTGGTCAACAACGCGGGGATCACCCGCGACAAACTAATGCGGGGCATGTCGGACGAAGAATGGGACGACGTGATCGCCACCAACTTGACCAGCTGCTTCGTCTGCTGCCGTGCCGCTGCGGGATTGATGCGGAAAAAGAAGTACGGCCGCATCATCAACATGGCCAGCATCTCGGGCCTGATCGGCAACCCCGGCCAAGCCAACTATTCGGCCAGCAAGGCGGGCATGATCGCAGTGACTCGCACACTGAGCAAAGAATTGGTCAATCGCGGCGTCACGGTCAATGCAATCGCACCGGGATTCATCGCCAGCGAGATGACGGCCGAACTTGGCGACGTCGTGCTCGAGGAAGTCAAAAAACGCATTCCTGCAAAGCGTGTAGGCAAACCCGAAGAAGTTTTGTTCCTGGCATCGGCCGATGCAGGTTACATCTCGGGCCAAACCATCGTCGTTGACGGCGGCATGATTGGCTAACCCGCCAACGATGACCTCGGCTTGTCAACGAAAAAAGAGTAAACCGGCCCTCAATCTTTGGCCAGATTGCGTGCCTTAGCGAAAATCACGATACTTCCGCCACATACGGCCTATCGGTGTATTGACGTGATTTAGCTTTTTGACCTATCTTTTCGGCGAAAGCACTGGTCGCTGCCGGGCTCTAACCCTTGAATGAAGGCTGGGCCAACTAAGACGGAGTTGCCAATGATGATTGAGCCTTCGTTAAGACCGGTTTTGGGGGAGTCGAGTTACTCTACTTCCCCGAACCTCGTATCCCCCTAACAAACTTGCTGACATTTCCCCCGGAGATAGCCCATGGCTAGCGTCGAAGAACGCGTTGTCGATATTGTTGCTGAACAACTTGGCGTCGACAAAGACAAGATTACTCGAGAAACTTCCTTCGTGAACGATCTCGGTGCTGATTCACTGGATACCGTGGAACTCGTGATGGAACTCGAAGAAGAGTTCGACATCAGTATTCCCGACGAAGCTGCTGAAAAGATCCAAAAAGTGGGCGAGGCAGTCGATTTCATCGAGAACGCCAAAGGTGACGACGCCTAAGGCAGTCTTTGATTGATGGACGGCTTCGTTCCGTTCCAGCAACGTTAACCAACAATTCGATTGTTGACGCTCTTGCCGCCCGAGAGATGTTGACGTGGCCTCTTTTCGGCTCACGCGAACATGTCAAGGCGGCATTTATTTTATACACTCAGTTGATTACTCCTCTCGATACTTATTGAAGGCCTTCTTGATGCAAGCCCGGTCGGAACGTCGCGTTGTCATTACTGGTTTGGGTGTGGTCTCACCACTCGCAGTTGACGTCCCGCAATTTTGGCAGCGGTTGACTGCGGGTGAATCGGGTATCCATGACCTGACCACACTTGATACCAGCCGATACAAAGTTCACTTTGGTGGCGATATCCCTGATTTTGATATCTCAGGGGTGGTGGACCATCGCGAAGCCAAACGACTCGACCGCTTCACACAGTTCGCTGTCCACGCCGCCGAACAGGCGATCGCGGACGCATCGATCGATTTCACTGCCCTCGATCGACACATGTGTGGCGTGATCCTCGGCTCGGGCATCGGCGGACTCGGCGAAATCGAAGTCCAGATCGAGAAATTGATCACCAAGGGCCCCGATCGCGTCAGCCCCTTTACCGTCCCCAAGATGATGCTGAACGCCGCCGGCGGTAACATCTCGATCACTCACGGACTAAAAGGCCCCAACTTCGCCGTCGCAACCGCTTGCGCCAGTGCCACCAATGCGATGGGCGAAGCGATGCGAAGCATCCAGCTCGGTGAAACCGACTTGGTGATCACCGGCGGTACCGAGGCTGCGATCACACGCATGGGCTTGGCCGCATTCCAAAACATGAAGGCACTCTCGACTCGCAACGACAACCCCGCAGCGGCCAGCCGCCCGTTCGACGCCAATCGCGATGGCTTCGTGTTAGGTGAGGGCGCTGGAGTGCTGATCTTTGAAGAACTCGAGCACGCCAAAGCTCGCGGTGCCAAGATCTATGCCGAGATCATTGGCTATGGAACCACCAGCGACGCGGGACACATCACCGCGCCGGACCCAGCCGGGTTGGGTGCCGCTGCCGCGATGCAAGCCGCCATCGACGACGCGGGGATCCAGCCATCAGAGATCGACTACATCAACGCTCATGGAACCAGCACTCCGCTAGGCGACAAGGCGGAAACGCAAGCGATCAAAACGGTCTTTGGCGAACACGCCTACAAGACCTCGATTAGCAGCACGAAGAGCTCGCTTGGGCACTCCCTCGGTGCCAGTGGTGGTATCGAAGCGGTCATCCTGTGCAAGACGCTCGAAACCTCCACGATCGCTCCCACGATCAACTTAGAAACTCCCGATCCTGCCTGCGACTTAGATTACACCCCCAACGAAGCCAAGCAACGAGAAGTCAATGTTGCAATGAGCAACAGCTTTGGTTTCGGTGGACACAATGCCTGCGTCGTGGTTCGCAAGCTGTAATAGTGGCACTGTCCTTGGTGCGACCAGTGCGTTGTTTCAATGGCTGGGTCCACGGCGAAAAGGGTTGTGTCTGCGACTTAAAAACTCCGCCGCCAATGACACGGCGTTTGTAGGACATCACGATGACCACTGCGCCCGATCCTGAAAATCAGCCCCCTGTAATCGCGGATCCTGCTCGCCCCAAGCCGCTGGACCGCGCGGAATACGTCGAACAGGGCTACCTCTTTCAACTTCTAAAAGAACGTATCGGCGAACAAATGCCGATGCAAGAACTTTTAGAGCAAGCTCGCTTCGAGTTGCTTTCGACCACCAATTTGCCAATCGCGGTCGAGTACCTGCTGACCGAACTGAAACATTCCGGAGTGATGGCCCCGGCGATGCGGCGGATGAGCCACTATTTCAACACGTTTCAGACGTACCTGATCGACGAAGCCGAGCATGAAACCGGCCGCTTCGCCACCGAAACCGCACTGCATATCCTCGAAGCCGATGCCAAGTATCGCTCTACCAACGCGACGCCGGCGGGACTGTTTTTGTTTCAATTCGAAGCCCTCTGTCGCAACCGACTGAATTACGACAAAGGTTTAACGGCGATCAGCCAGGATCCAATCTACGACGCCACGTGGTCCAAATGGATATTGATAATCCGTGCTCAAGTGGGACTGATTGATTTCGCCGACTTACTGTTCTTCGCCAGCGAGGACTATCGCCAGCGATTAATTGCGGCCGAACAATCACTCGATGGCAAAGGGCCTTTCCTATTTGGCGAGAAAGAAGGCCGAATCGCGTTTGGAAACCGCCGCAAAGAACCGCTGTACTTGTTTGCCGCGATGCAGCGACATTTGGGCTATCCCGCCGTGCCGCGTCACAAAATCATCAAGCGAGACCTCGAGATCATTCCGCAATTAGCCCGCCGGATCGAACGCCTTGAAACTCGTATCAAAATGTTCGAAGAAGAGCAGCGTGGTGGAATGGATATCACGCGGTTCTATGAAAAAAACAAAGACAAACTAAACATCCCCAAAGTCGATGAATAATTATACGCGTTAGGATCAAGCGGGAATGATCGGTCGACGATTGCAGCGTTGGTAGGGGCGTAGGGACGGTTCCTGCCGGCCGACTCC
>CAXBHV010000295.1:0-7267 GCA_963974855.1 uncultured Rhodopirellula sp.
AGCAAAGTTGTCGCCCGAGTAGTTACCGGTCGCCGAGTCCGAGTTGCCACGATAGTTATCCGTATCGTGCAGACGAGTTGGCCTTGTCACCGAGTTTGACGAAGCATCGGCCACGTGAGGGACACCAACGGGTTGACCGTAGGTGACCATTTTTTCAGTTCGGACGTTGAAGCCGTCACCACTTTTGGATGAAGTGTCAGTCGTGCCAATGGATTGGCCGGCGAGCCCGGAGCCAACCGGAGCCATGGCTTGGCTGGCGGCAGCGGCGTCGTTTTGCGTTGGCACCAATTGGCTAGGTCCAAATGCACTGACAGGAGGTCCGGCACGATGCGAGATCGTTTGTGCAGACGGATTAGGGGCAAGATGGCTATCCGGTGCAGGCAGTGTCGATGCCGGGGATGGCACCGTCATGTTCGGAGTTTGATAATCGGCCGATGGTGTAGGAACCGCAGCAACTGCACTGGAAGGTGCCGCAGTGGTGGCGGGCATTCCCAACGATGCGGGTGCCGACGTAGGAGCCGTCGGTGCTACAGTCTTTGCAATCGCCGGAGTAGGTGCAGGTGTAGGAACTGGAGCAGGTGCGTTCACAGCCACTTGCGGTTTCGCGGTTACTGGCGGGGCAGTTTCTGCTTTGGCGACCTGTGGCATTGGCAATTCGGCCGAAGGGGTTGGAACCGGCTTGGCCGCAACATTGGCTGACGCCCCAGCACCACTGCCACGACGTGAACTGGATCCGGTGTTGCTACTTTCTGAAACACTGGACTTGGTTTTCGCAGCCACCTTGGTTTCGGCGACCGATTCCGGTGCTTCGACTTCTCGACGAACGACTTTAGGAACAAGTTCCGGGGTTGGTTTGGCAGTCGCGGTGGTAGAACTCGATGCTGATTGATTGGTAGTCTTGGCAGGAAATTGAATATCAGCAGGATCCAGAGCATCGAGCGAACGACGTCCGCTACGACGGCTACTCGTTTCGCTCGACAGACCGTTCATATTGTGCGTCGTCCGGCTGTAGGTTTCGCGAGGGATGACGCGAGTGGTTGCAGCTTGTGGAACGGGCGTTTCGCTACGATCGCGATCGACCAACACCGAATCCGATGGCGGTGTAGGAACGCGGGCTGCGATTTTGGTGGATACAGGATTGGCCTTCAGCGGTGCCGGTGCACGTCCACGGACCACTCGTGCGGTAGTCGCTTTGCTGGGGTCCCGAATCGGAGTACGAGCATCGGTTTCCGGTGCGACGGAACCGCGGTGGTACGGGATGCCGCTCCAATCTGCGGGCGTACGATCGGCAGTAGCCTGGCTCGTCGACCCAGTATGCGATTGGGTGCGAGAATTCGATGTCGAAGTTCGACCGAACAATCCGCTGAGGATTCCTCGCGACTCGTGATTGTGTTGGATGTTGTTGTGCGAGTTGTTTGCTGCCAACGAAAACAGCAGATTTGGCGCTGTTTTTGGAGCCGGAGCTTTACTCGTTTGCTGATCGGCGACTTGAGCAACGTTTCCGTTTTGCCCCGTCGATTGAAACGCCGCCTGAGTCGCGGCTGGGCTGTCACCCATCGCTGCGGACGACATTAAACAGGCAAATGGGATGGCGAATAGCTTCGAAGCCACTAGCATTTTGCGATTGCCGCGCATGCCTACATCTCACGATTTTAGAAAGGAAATTGGATCTTTGGATTTATCGTCTTTCCTGGCCCGCATGGTCCAATAAAATTTGACGGTTATGCCGATTTTGCGTCGCAGGGCGGGGTTGGCACAACCATCACGCAGGGAAGGGCACCTAAGCGCCCCATTTCTCACGCGTTACAATTCCCGCCACATCACATCCCTGTATTGTCTGCAGGTCCCCGAACCAGCGAAAAAAGTAGAACGACATGAGTCGACGCGAAAAAATCGAAGCCATGCTAGCAGACGAGCCAAACGACACGTTTCTGCGTTACAGCTTGGCGATGGAGCACAAAAGCGAAGGCGACTTTGCCGAGAGCATTCGGCGTTTAGAGGAATTGACACGCGACGATCCTCCGTATGTGCCAGCGTTTTTCATGGCAGGACAGATTCTGGCCGATCTCGCACTCGAAGACCCTGCGCGTTTGGACGAGTCACGAAAATTCTTGCGTGACGGCATCGACCAGGCTCGCAGCCAAGGGGATTCCCATGCCGCGGCGGAAATGAGCGAATTGCTATCGTCGCTGGGCGAGCGAGGCGAATTGTAGAAGGGCAGGGTGCTGCGAATAATTTTTTTTCTTCTTTTACCGTGAACTATCAACCCTAGGCGAGTCCAGTGGCGGCCGACCAAAGCCATGCAATTGTTCTCCGCACTACGGAATTTAGCGAAACAAGTCTCGTTGTGACGCTATTCACACGCGACTTTGGGCGGTTATCGGCAATCGCCAAAGGGGCTCGGCGGCCCAAAGGCCCCTTCGAAGGTTCGCTTGACCTGTTGGCCGTTTGTCGTGTAGTCGTTCATCGTAAGAGTAGCGATGCGCTCGATTTGTTGACCGAAGCGAAACTGCATCGACGTTTTCGCGGGGCCGATCGTTCGCTCGCTCGCGTTTACGCTGGCTACTACGTCGCTGAAATATTGCGGCTGATGACTGATGACCATGACCCTCATGTTGATGTTTACGATTTGACGATTTCAGTCTTGAACCAGATTGATGGCGTCGGCGATGTTGCCTCGACCATCCTTTTTTACGAAGCCCAGATGCTGCGGTTGCTCGGCCATGCGCCGGGGACCGATCGCTGTACGGACTGTGGAAAAGAGATGGCAACGACGGCAACGCGGATTCCGTTTGCATTAGCGACCGGAGGCATTGTCTGTTCAAACTGTGCACCGCGCCAGCATCGATTGATTTCCGTTCGCAACGTGGTGATTCAGCAACTACGAGATTTGGTTGATCCCAAAACGTCGCTGCCAACCTTGGTTTCCGCCCACGTTTATGGGGAGCTAAGAGCTGTGATGAGCCGATATATACAAACGATCGTGGGCAGAGTGCCCCGAACGCAGTACTTGCTGCCGCAGTCGGTGCAAACCGAGCCCCTGCCGTCTGCCTCGAATCCTACGGAACCGACCGCATGAAGCGATACGACCAAACCATGCATCTATTGCTACCAAAATCGATCCGTCAATGGATTCCCGCTTCCGAGGTACTCATCATGCGTCAACCGATGCCACGTGTCGTCGGCACGTCCCGCTGGATTGCCACTGCGATCGCGGCTTGCACGCTGGGCGGTACCGTCGGCTGCCAATCCTTTGCGCGACCGCCCAGTTTGTTTCCTTCAAAATCGGCGTTGTATGACGTGCCAGATGAAGAGGGCGTTCGCCAAGCTTCGTCAACGAATTCGTTTGGCGACACCGCTCGAAAAAATACAACTCGTGTGGTGAACTTTGTCACGATGCGTGAACAGGAAAACGTGACGAAGGCAAAAGACCTTTACAAGCAAGGTGATACCGTTTTCCGGCAAGCCGGGACGATGAACGATGAAGAGGGCAAGAAGACCTTCCATAAGGCAGCCAAATTGTTTCGTCGAGCCAACGAGGCATCGCCGGGTACGGCGCTACAGCAGGACGCAATGTTCATGCAAGCCGAAAGCCTGTTCTTTGCCGATCGCTTAAACGAGGCTAGCGAAGCCTACACCAAACTGCAAAAAACGTATCCGCGAAATCGCCACAACGACCTCATCACCGCTCGATTGTTCAGTATCTCGCGTTACTGGATCGACACGGAAACAGCGACCGAGGGCAAGTGGAAGTTCATCAACTTGACTGACCACAAACGTCCGCTCACGGACGCCGACGGTCATGCCATCCGTGTGCTGGACCAAATTCGTTACGACGACCCGACTGGCAAATTGGCGGACGATGCGACGATGGCCGCCGCTGCGGAAAACATTCGCCAAGGCAAATTCGAAAAGGCCGACGAGTTCTTAACCGATTTGCGAGAAACCTACACCGACAGCGATCACTTGTTCCTCGCCCACTTGCTCGGCATCCGCTGCAAGTTAGAGATGTACGCGGGACCTGCGTACAGTGGTTTGGTATTGGACGAAGCCGACAAAATTGTCGAGCAAACTCGCACCCGGTTCCCCGACAAACTGCGTGAAGAAAAGTACTCTGACATTCTTGCTCGCGCCGCGGCAGAAATCTCCTTTCATCGCGCCGAACGCTTAGCCACCCGAGCTCGCTTTCGCGAAAACAAGAAAGAGTACGGTGCCGCCCGCTACTATTACAACGAATTGCTAAAATCACACCAAGACACGCCGCACGCCGAAACGGCTCGCAATCGATTGGCAGCAATCGAAAAACTGCCTGACGTGCCGACACCGCAACTCGCTTGGCTGACGACCGTGTTCCCGGACTCAAAGGCCTCCACTCCGCTTGAAACCACCTTCGAGAACGGCCAAGAGCGTCCTGAGACCGATAGCCCCACCATGCTAAGGTAAACGACGGCTGTGAATCGAATCGTCAAACCTATCGACACGACTGTTCGCAGCATCCTTTTGCTGACCATCACGCTATCGCTATCGATCGTGGGCGGATGTTCCTTGTATCAGTACGGCCCTTCGTCGCTGTACCGATCCGATGTTCGCACCGTGCACGTGCCGATCGTTCGCAACGAGACGTTCCGTCACGATCTGGGGCCGCGATTGTCACTGGCAATCGTGACCGAAATCGAAAGCCGGACGCCGTTTAAAGTCGTCTCGGACCCAGGCGCCGACAGCACACTGTTTGTTGTTTTGACCAATGAAAACAAAAACGTGCTGTCGGAAACCACTTCGGATGATCCGCGTGCCCTCGATGCGACACTGACCGCGAATGCGGATTGGGTCAGCCGTCGAGGTGAGAAACTATTCCAAAACACCGTCGCCCCCAATAGCGGTTCGGCGATTTCGTTCAGCCAAGACTCACGACTTGTGCCCGAAGCGGGCCAGTCGATCGATACCGCCATGCAGGCGACAATCGAAAAACTTGCCCAGCGAATTGTTTCTCAGATGGAACTTCGTTGGTAAGCCCATCCGTTGTAGAATGCAGCGACGTTCAACGAAGGAACGCGTAGCACTCCTCTCCAGCACACGTGATGGCAATCTCAGTTTAATGTCGGCAACGGACTCGGCCTCAGACAACGGCCCCGATAATACAGTGGATCACCGGGCCAATTCCAACGAATGGGCTAATTCCAAAGACCCGGCTAATTCCAACCGCTGCGATCACTGGGACATCGGCGCGCGGCGACTCCGTTTCGGCCGCGTACCGCTTGTGATGGGGATTTTGAATGTCACCCCCGATAGTTTTTCCGACGGAGGACGACATCAGAGTGTTGATGTGGCCGTTGCCGCGGCACTGCAAATGCAGGCTGATGGGGCTGCGATCATCGATATTGGCGGCGAAAGCACACGGCCGTACAGCGACGTGGTGGATTGCCAAGCAGAGATCGCTCGCGTGTTGCCAGTGATTGAGAAACTGAAATTATCCGGGCAGCTGACGATCCCGATCAGCATCGATACGTCCAAGGCCGAAGTGGCCAAACGGGCTCTCGATGCTGGCGCCGAGATTATCAACGACGTGACGGGGCTCGAGGGCGATCCGTCGATGGGAGAACTTGCGCGGGCACGCGGCGTCGGTGTCTGCGTGATGCATATGCGGGGAACGCCGCAAACGATGCAAGACGATCCAAACTACGACGATGTCGTGGCCGAGATCGAGCATTATCTGCAGGAGCGGCTGGGTTGCTGCGAACGGATTGGGATCCGCCGAGACCGAGTCTGCTTGGACCCCGGGATCGGTTTCGGCAAGACACACGAGCACAACCTAATGCTGTTACGTGCGACCCGTCGATTCGTCCAACTCGGTTCGCCCTTATTGATTGGGCATTCACGCAAAGGCTTTATCGGGAATCGGATCGGCGACAAAAATGCCGACCGTACGGCGGGCACGCTGGGGGTTTCCCTGGCGATGGCCGTAGCGGGAGCTCAAGTGATCCGCGTTCACGACGTCAAACCAACCGTAGATGCCCTGACTCTGTTCGAAGCCTCGGGCGGTCTCGATTAGCGAGCCTGCTTGGGCGTTTTATCGTCGCGTTTCGGCTCACGATTTTTTTCGGTCGCAGCCGAGCCATTTTTCGTCGCTGTCGACGTTGGTCCGGTTAAGAACAATTGTCCCGTATCGACCGTTCCGTTGGCACTGACCTGAAACGTATCTTTCAAACCATGAACAGTTTGAACGGTGTAGGTTGCTAGATTAATCATCTTCGGTTCCCCTGCTGCCCAGCGCAGATTGACGTTTAGTACTTTAGAAGTATTCGCCTTTTTCCTACTACATCTCCGAACAAACTGACACCGAATTGTCAGAAGTGAGACTCTAGGAATCAGTTTATCACGAATGATCCGAATAGTCGCTTAAAAATCGGGTCCATGGCAATGTGGAAAATCAAAGCCAATGGAGTACAATCATCCGCAAAGCTCTGTCACGGTAGCCACAACAAACACAAGGCAACATGACGGCGATATATTTGTTTCGACTAGTACGTTCCGAAAACTTTCCTAAATCCGGCTAAACCGAAAAGACTCGTTCCCGCGCGGAACAATCGATTCTGATAGCTGAATTTTAGTTGTCGATACGCACCGAAAGACCGCCAAGGTCTCATTCTGATTTGATCCCTGCTCCTCCCTATCCCGAAGCGACCTGTTTATGAAACCCCACAACTTGATTCGCGGCTTGCTGATCATCATCAGCGTGGCCGCGGCCTTATCGACAACGCAACATGCTGAAGCGGAGCCAGCGCAGCCCAACATTCTGTGGATTACCAGCGAAGACAATGGACCGCAATTGGGATGTTATGGCGACAGCTATGCAGACACGCCCAATATCGACGCTTTGGCAGAAAAGTCGTTGCGTTTTCAACACTGCTGGTCCAACGCCCCTGTCTGTGCTCCGGCTCGAACAACGATCATCTCCGGTATGCATGCAACCAGCCTGGGCGGACACCACATGCGAAGTGGGGTTCGCTTGCCAGCCGATATGAAGCTGTATCCGCAAGTACTTCGCGAGGCGGGCTATTACTGCACCAACCACTCCAAAACCGATTACAACTTTGCCAACGACAACGTGGGCTGGCAAAAGGGGGGCGGCAAGTCGCCATGGCGAAGTCGTCCGACCGAGGCGACGCCGTTTATGTCGGTGATCAATTTCACCGTCAGTCACGAGAGCCAGATTCGCAAACGTCCGCATACCTTGGTACACGATCCCGCCAAAGCCCCCCTTCCTAAG
>CAXBHV010000296.1:0-7262 GCA_963974855.1 uncultured Rhodopirellula sp.
CAGAACCGATAACCTTGGACTAAAGTCCAAGGCTATCCCACAAAGTGCCTCCGGCGCAAAAGCAGCAACTTCAAAACGCGTAAGCGAGGGAATCGCTATCTTGGCTCGGTCCCTCGCTGACGCTTCGTGTTATGATTTGCTGGGGAAATGAAAATAACGCAGCTTAAAAATGCGTAAGCGAAGGTCAGCAATAAGTCAGAAGAGTCGGCGGATTTGCGAGGCGGTTGCGTGTGACGTGCATCTTAGACCCCTTTTTCAATACATCGACATGACTGATTGTATCCGGCGGCGACTACAAGTCCATTAAAGCACTTACCTACTTTGCACAGCTCGCCTAATCCGATTGTGCGGAGCGCCGTGTAATCAGTTGTCGTTTGCATAAAACTTGTCGCTGGTCGATACTTCTGTTCAACACTACTTTCAATTTCAGGAACAGGAGCAAACCACATGGCTAAGAAAAAGACCACCAAGAAGGCATCCGTTAGTCTCAACGATCTATACAATCAGGTCGCCGCTAAAGCAGACACATCAGGCGTTAAGATCAACGTCGCGGAAACGAAACGGGTCCTGGCTTGCTTTTTCGACGTACTGGAAGACTACAGTGCAGCCGAAGCGTTGGATCTTGTCGCCAAAGGCATGAAGCGATCCGGCGCTCGTCGCAGGTAAGCCGCGAACGATACTGCGTTGCAATTCCAAAGTCACTCGATTGATGGCTAAGATTTGTGTGCGCTCGAATATGGCCCCTGACTCTCCGAATGGAGATCGTGGTCTAGCGGTTCTCAATTTATGTGGAAGCGAGATTTTTCGCGAACCCGTCGGAAACGATTGCGTCTATTACTTCCGAACACACTGGTTACATCCACCGCGGAACGAGTTGCGAGTTTTTTCATGCGTTTACAATTGACCACCCACTCCAGTCGACTCGGGCGGATACACGAAGGCACATCCTTCGGTGACCTCGGCAGGCAATCTTGTCCGTCGAATCTGAATGATGGTCCGGCTTATCGACGTCTGAATTGACACTCGTTGTTCTAGCGAACGCTCTCAATGTGAAAGCACTGCACTAGAAGACTCGGGGTCACTCAGACACCCGGGTCTTTTTTTATGTCTGCATTGAACGAGCAAACGTAACAGGTCCATGAGCTGAGGTAGGCCATCGGCGAGCCGCTTGTCTTAGGAACAAGTGCTTGCGGGTTCGACTCCCGCCCTCAGTACTCATTGTCGCCTTTCTCGCTGCGAAAGTTAGCGAATAAAACGCTACTGTTGCGAAGCAAAAGGCGACGAGCGGGGGCGTTTACAAAACATAAAACTTACAAAGACGCTGGAGCCAGACGGCAAGGCATCCGACTGCAACTCGGACGAAGTGGGTTCGACTCCCACCGGCGTTTCTGATTCGAGGACTAGCACGTCATTACAGCTAGCTCATTTGGTTAGAGCATCAGATTTAGATTCTGAGTGTAACGGGTTCGAATCCCGTGCTTAAAACATGACCGGCAACCTACCTCGAATTTCTTCCATGGTTCTTCGGAACCATGAATGCTGGGAACTTATCCGTCAATTCAGGAACGTGGCTTCTAACCACGAAAGCTAGAACGAGCTTTCTCCGAAAGACCTTGACTGAGTCCCTATCCCAGCATTTGTTGCATCACACCGTGGGAAGTTTGGAGAGCAAAGATGGCGATTTGGAAACAGCGCCCGATTCACTCTTCGTTGTTTCTCACTTCACTTGTCGGAAATCAAAACTCGAGGCGGCTATGCATGACCTGATTGCAACGCAAATCGACGATCGCAAGCCAGCGTTCAGTCTGACCAAGACGCAGCGTGAACGATTTCCGCTGGCCTTCGGATCGTTCCTTGACTCGGTCGCAACGGCAACCGGACGCGGTACGTTCTACAACTCACGTGCCGAACAAGAAGCGGTCGTTGAATTGGTTCACCGTGACCTGTTCGAAGTAGATCGTGATGTCTACACGGCAGCTCTGATGTTGCCAGGCGTGACGGATTACAGCCGACAGATCGGTGTCCGTCGTTTATTACAGACAACGCGTGTCGGTGGAATCTTGCCAGCGGAGTTCGAAGTGGCAGCGACCACCCAGTTGGTACGTGGGCTTCCAACCCAGCGAATGCTGAAGTTGTTCGGCATGCTTCGTCGTGACCGTGTCAACAATGCGCGAACGCGTCGACTGATCCTAGGTGAGATTCTCGGTTTTGATGGCCTCGAATTCTGGGCGGTCAAGTATCGCGAGAAACTGCGGGTCGCGTTGACGCACGCATGGGGACGGCGAACGGCCAGCATCCTGCGTAGCGTGTTGGCTAAGTCGCCGGACGATCGCACCGAAAAGGAATCGCAAATCGTTCGCCAGAACATGGCGAGATTCGTTTGCGGTGAATCCATCCCTCGGGTCGAAGAATGCGTCCGATTCATCCTCGGTGATGAAGCCGGTGTGACGCTTGGGCGTTTGACGGCGTACCGTGACGCGAAGTCTGACTTCGATCGCGGCGCTGTTCTGCCACCCGAAACGATGGAAGGTCTGCGAAGCCGATTCCACAAGGATCGAACGAGTGCCGAAGTCCTCGAACTGACGAAGTCCCAGCTGACGACCGGTCAAAAAATCGCCGTCCAGCGAAAGGCAAAGCAGTCGGGGGTTAAGGTCGCGTTCGATCCGGCGAACTACGATGCCGTACGGCTGTACGTTTACGCTTTCGAGATGGGCATGACTGACGCAATTCGGCAGGCTCTTCGTGGCAAAGCGGAAGCGGCGGCAGCACGATTGCCGGTCCGGTTCGAACGAGTTGGTGTGCTGATCGATGCGTATCAATCGATGCTTGGTCATGACACCCAGGCGCGACGTCCGATCGCAACGGCACTCGCATTGCGAGACTTGTTGACAGCGACGGCGGACAATGCGGACGTGATTGCGTCGGATGGTCGAACGATCAACAGCTATGAACTGGTCCAGCCATCGGGCGACACATCGTTGGCGGCGGGACTGGTACAGTTGCTAAAGTCGGCTCCAGACGTCGTGTTTGTCTTGTCGGACGGTTACGAAAACGCACCGGCGGGACGTTTCGGTGAAACGGTCGCGGCCGTACGTCGAATCGGAATTCAAACGCCGATTCACCAATTCACTCCGGTGTTCGCGGCTGAATCGCAAAGCGTTCGCAAGCTGAGCGAATGGGTGGTTGCAATGCCAGTCAGCAAGCCGGAAGCAATCGGGATTGGGTTGCTGAAGGCGCTCGTTGAGTCCGACGTCGACCGTGGCGTCGCGGCTTTGTTTGGAATGACCAAGGTCGCTGGCTACTTGCCGGCGGCATAGTTCGACCGAAACGGCGAGGTGTCCGTTTATCATCGGGCACCGGACGTTGCGGCTCATTGGGAGGAGGGAAATTGAAAATGTTCCGTAAGCGAAAGAAGCCCGCAAACACGCGAATTGACGTGCGGGAAGTCCTGCGCGGATGCGAAGCTGGTCGGCTGCAGAGTGTTGGTTACATGCAAGTCATCCCGTTGGTCAGCGATTTGAACGACAATCGTTTTGTATCGCCGGTCCAGTGTGACGCCGCGGTGTACACGACCAATTACGGTACGCTCGGGTTCCGCAACACGAGTGACTCGGTGATGATCGTTCCGTGTCATGCTGGATACGTCGTGAAGCAGCACGCACAGGACCACGCGATGGCACACGCCGGCGTGGTCGCTGCTGCGGGGGATCGCAGCTACGATACGGCGATGTGCATTCAGGCCTCGCAGGGTGGTTACATCCAGCAGGGGGCGTATCGCATGCTGATCTTGCCGCACGCTCTTCGCGAGCATGCCCTCGCGAAGCGAAAGACGAAGGATTTCCGCAAGCTGTGGGACGATATCTCGATGTTTAACCAGCGTTTCGGAGTTTCCGGACAAGGCCACCTCGAATTCTTCTTGAAGACATTCAAGAAGGAGCTTGACGAGTTCGTGGCGGAGTTCGAGTGCGTTGCACGACAGGTCGGTGCGATCATCCTGATCGATGACCGTGTTGTAGGCATCGAGCGAGCGCCTTCGCACGCGTACTGGCAAAGCATTTGGCCGAGCCTGATTCGCGAGTGCTACGGTTCGCTGGCGATCGAAGCGGCAAAGGCCAATGGAGATCGTCCACCGGATCGGTCACCACGAATGCAGTTGCCGGTCGAGATCGCGTCGCTAGATCAGCTTGAATCATTGATTGCCGAGATCGCTGCGCAAGAAGACGAGCAAGCGCGATCAACGGTTCGCGAGTTGCTCGACGAGTCGCTGGACCTGCAGTACGAAGAAACCGTCGCCGACGTGGCGATCGACACTGCGACCTCAGAGCACTTTTCCGGTCAAGTGATCCGCGACGGCGAAAAGATCGTCTACGCATCACTGCCGGCGACGAGTGCCTTCGTCAAGTCGCAAGAATGGACGCGAGCAGAACCGTTTGCGATTTGAACACATGGAGTCGAACGCGAAACATTATACGCCCGCGGAGGAGTAATCCTTCGCGGGCGTTTTCGTATGCTGACGCAGAGGTCTTAGCTAACAAACATCCTCGCGTTGATCTTTGGTAGGACATTCGCCAAATGTGATCAATCTCGCCTCGAACGTAACGACAAATTTGTTCTCGTTCCCAGGCTCTAGCCTGGTAACGCACTGTCTTGCAGGCTCCCGCCTGCCGAGGTCTTGGTTCTGCATCGTCGACGAGCTCGCTCTCCGTTGCAGGGGACAATCGGAGATAGGTGGATCGTCGGTGACAGAATCCTTCAATTTCCCGAGATGTTTTAAAAGGGAATTTAAGCAATTGCTGAATTGCAGATTTGGCGGTATTCGGCTTTAACCTCAACGGCAATCGAAAAGATCACCAAAAGGCTAAGCTCCAATTCTCGTAGCGCGGCATTTCCCTCGAGTTCGTGCCATTCGAATCGGATCCCGAGTTTGCTAAAATTGCCGATCGGCGGAGATCCAATATGCATTGCAGCATTAGAAACGCGCCCCTCATAGCGGCGGGCTTGTGTCTCGGTCGTAAATCTAAGATCATCGAACTAGCAGACAATTCCACAACACTGAGGACGAACGATGTCAAAACGCTGGCGAGTTGCCGGGATCAACTTTTCCCACATGCACATGGGCGACCTGTTGCGCAACGTGGTCGATCATCCTGATGCGGAAATTGTGGGTATATGCGATGAGAGTCGCGAAGCCATGCAGCCCGCGATTGACGCTCTCAGTATTCCGGAGTCAACCGTCTTTCTGGACTATCAGAAGTGTATGGAGGTGACACAACCGGACATCGTCATCCTCTGTCCTCCGACGGGCGAACACGCGTTGTGGGTCGATCGCATCGCTCCATCGGGCGCTCATTTGTTTGTTGAAAAACCCTTTGCGGCGTCACTGGCGGATGCCGATCGCATGATCGCCGCCGTCAAACAACCTGGCCAACGGATGCTGATCAATTGGCCGATTCGATGGGAACCGTGCTGTTACACGACTTGGCGTTTGATCACGGAGGGGCTGATCGGAGATGTGATCGAAGTGCATCACTACGGTGGCAACCGCGGACCACTCTATCATGGCGCCGACAAAGTCGAGCACGAACCAACATCCGCAGAAAAACAGCAAAGCTGGTGGTACAAGCGAGAAGCGGGTGGCGGCTCTTTGCGAGATTACCTCGGTTATGGCGTGACGATTGGAAGCTGGTTCAACGGCGGACAAAAGCCAATCGAAGTCACTGCGGTGACAACCGCTTCGCCCGGAGTCGAAGTCGACGAGCACAGCATCACAGTGGCTCGTTACGAAACTGGTCTGTCGAAATTTGAAACGCGGTGGGGAACCTTCACCGATCCGTGGACTCATCAGCCGCAGCCGAAATGTGGTTTTGTCATTCGGGGAACGGAGGGCACGATTTCAAGCTACGATTACGAAAAGACCCTTCGCATCCAGACCAAAGACCGCCCAGAAGGCTACGATTACCCTGTTGAGCAGCTGCCCGAGGGCGAACGCAACGGTATTGAGTACGCGATCACTCGAATTGCTAACGATTTACCGATCGAAGGCCCGCTGTCGCCTGAAATCGCTCGGATCGGACAACAGATCATCGAGACCGCCATTCGTAGCGCTGAGACAAAAGAGACCGTGCGGCTGATCGAGTAACGCCCACTGTGATTCGCTGGGGTGAAACCGCCACTGTGAAACCGCGGGCTTGATTTAGAATTTTAGATCCCGGCTCCTCTAATTTTCTTTAAGCTGCGGATACACCTTCATCGTCGGTTGATGCCGATAAGGCCAGCCATCATTGGGTTGCGGCGTACCAGGGGTGGTGCGTCCATCGGCGAGAGCCTTGGCCAGGTCGTTGACTAACTCATCGATCTTTTCAGGGTTGGAGTCCTCGAGGTTTCGAGTTTCGCCAGGGTCCGTCTTCAAATTGTAAAGCTGTAACAATTTTGATGTCGTCTTGATGTTGGTGGCACCGGGCAGGCCATCCCATCCGCCACCACCATCGTGTGTCAAAATCAGTTTCCAGTCCCCTTTGCGAACTGCAAACTTTCCGGATATCGAGTGGTGGATCGTGAACGGTCGGGTCGACGTTTGTTCCCCATTCAAACAGGGGTAGATCGAGAACGAATCCTCGGCGGCATCATTGGGCAGCGTCCCTTTACTGCCGAGAATATCAGCGAACGTCGCGAAGAAATCGGTCGTGCAAATCGTGGTTTCACAGCTGCTGCCTGTGTCCACCTTTCCCGGCCAGCGAACCAGGAACGGCACACGATGACCGCCCTCGTAAATCGACCCCTTGGATGCTCGGAAATGACCTGACGGCTGATAACCCGCAGCCAGCATTTTTGGGATTTTGACGTAAGGAGCGAAACCGTTGTCCGAGGTGAAGATGACCAGAGTGTTGTTGTCAATTCCCGACTCATTGAGTTGCTCGAGCACCTGGGCGACCACCCAGTCGGTTTCGGCAATGAAGTCAGCGTACCAGCTGTATTGGTCGTAGCGTCCTTTGAATGCTTTGCCTGGCCGAATCGGCGTATGAGGCGACGTCAGCGGAAGATACAAAAAGAACGGTTTGCTCGCTTCGTCCGCTGCTCGGCGTTTGATATAACTGCGTGATTCGGCCGCCCAATCGGCTAGGCAGTCACTTGCGTCAAAATCATCTGCAGCGGCGCCGACACGTTCGTAGTCATTGTACTCGTTGTGCGGAAACCCTCGCTCGACCGTTGGCACCTGCTCGGCAACATCATTTCGCAAATAAACATAGGGCGGCATGTCGAGA
>CAXBHV010000297.1:0-7250 GCA_963974855.1 uncultured Rhodopirellula sp.
ATCGATACCAGCAATTGTCTCTGGCATGCAGGAACATTCGACGCGTCCAGTCAAGCTGTTCCTTTGATCCGGAGTGATTCGGGAAATTTGGATGCGTACAAAGGGCAACCGTTCGATGAACAAATCTCGTTTCTGCGCCACCGTTTGGCGGGCGTGTTGCAACGCGGGTGTGACCGGCTGTTCTCAAGACAGATGAAAGCGAGTCATTTTGTTTTGATTGCCGACGGTGACTTTCCCGAAGCGGACCAAAGCGTCACGCCGCGGTTAGCCGAGCACTTTGTCCAGTGGATGATGAACCCGCCGGTGGTTTACCTGCGTGCTCCCCAGGGCTTCGACGTGCAAGACGCAGGTGATCTCGAAGTGATCGCCGGCGACTTTCCCGCCGAGATCGCGTCAACGGTCCAAGCCGGGCTTTCGCAGCTCGTCACGCTGCAAAGCGACTCGGACCTATGGGAACGAATCGCCACCCCACAGCGATAATCGGTTTTGAGGTGGTGGCGGCCGCTCCTCTAAAAATGACGCCTCTCGGTAATCGTTCCCACTGGTTCCCAGGCTCCTGCCTGGTAACCCAATGAATTGCAGGCTCCCGCCTGCCGAGCAAGGGAAGACGAGGCGTGAGCCCAACGCTGTGAACGATTTTCAGGCCGCAAATTACAGCATTTGCGTTTCGTAGCTACACTCACCAGAGCGTGGATTGTTGGCGTGATAATGCGAATCACCACCTTCTGGCGAAGGTAGCTACTAGAAAATGAGTCACGGTGTTGGGCAGGAGCCTGGGTACGAGCGTTTTTTGCTAAGGTTCCGCGAAACGCGTTTTTAGAATCTTGCTTATTGCCCAACTGGATCATTGGACTTATGCAACGTAACCCCTGCTGGCGATTGCAGGTACGCGATCAAATCGCGTCGCTCCGCCGCAGTCAAATGTTCTAACATACCTTCGGGCATCATCGACAAACTTGATCCTTTTCGCTGTTCGATACTGTCCAGAGGAACGACGACTTCTTCGGTCGCGGTACTTAGCGTCAGTTGGAGTTGGTTTTCCTCGGCGATCACGCCTTGTAGAATCCGGCCGTCATCTAACAGTAACATCGTGACGCGGTAGTTCGCGGGTACGATCGCACTCGGATCGAGGATATTGTCTAGCAAATAGTCCAGATTCGCTCGCTGAGATCCAGTCAGTTCGGGTGCCAGGCCGCCTCCTTCGTCAAACAGTTTGTGGCACGACGCACACGTCTTGGCGTACACCTTTCTGCCGTTGACGAGACTGGCCGCCGCCAATGATTCGGATGTGAATTCGGCTCGGTACTGTTCAATCAGCTCGCGTTTGGTTTCCGAAACAGGCCGCACTTCTCCCCAGACTTCGCCCAACCGGCGAGTGAGTTCCTTGTCATTGATCGCCTGCAATTGGCGAATAATCAATGCCGAAACATCCGTTCGTGGAATGCTGCCCTTGTCGATCGCGTCCAACAGCGGATGAGCATATTCAGGCCGTGTCGTCAGACTTTGAATGATCTCTTGTCGTTGTTCCACAGCGACGTCCGGATAACGAGCCAACAGCAACTTGGGAACGTCTTTGCCGCCGACCGAAACCAGGCCGCGGATCGCGGCGGTTCGCAAATCCGCGTCGTCGAGCAACCCTTGCAGAAGCGGCCCCATTCGCTCGGCCTTGCGAGTCAACAGGATCTCCAGGGCGTCCAATCGTTGTTTAGAATCCTGGCTTGGGTCGCTTGCAACATAACGGAAATCTTCCATTACGGACGCATCGCCAAAGATCGTGCCCAGCAATTTTGCCGCGTGTTGAACCTCAACGTCCGGATGCGTTAGCAAACGAGCGTAGGTATCGGGCCAGGCTTCGGGCATCGCGATGTTTTTGACGCCCGCGTACGCTTCGAGTGCTCCTGCCAAAGTATCCAATTGCCAATCGCCGGGGTCAGCAGTACGCCACAGGGTCGCCAACCGGTCAAAGCCATCTTCCAGTGCCAGCATTCGCCGAGCCACATGGCTACGGACAAGCGACATCGTGATTTCCGGCATCCACTGCAGCACCAATTCAGGATGGGTTGCAACCACCGGCTCGATCGCGTACCAGTTCAATGCCTCAAGCGTAGTGTCGCCTGCATCGTTTCGGTTGGATATCAGTTGTTCCAGAATCTCTCGCACCTCACCGAAATGACCGAGTCGGATACGCCGCTGACAAGTCGATGCGAGCGATCGCCGGATCAGTGGTGTGGATTCGTCAAGTTCAGCGGCGATCTTGTCGCGTAATTCCGCCGACCACGCGGTGGGTTCGTCCGCAGCCAATTGGATCATCCAGAAGCGAACCCACTCTGGCGATTCGTCGTGAATGATTCCCGAAGTACTAATCGCATCCATTCCGCCGACCGCATACAACGCCCACAATTGGCGGACTGCTTGCTGATCGTTTGTTGGTTTTTGCTCGGTCAGCAGACGAGCGATCTCGTTTCTCGCCTCGGGATCCGCCGCTCGTTCTTGCAAAATTCGCCGTGACTGGCGGACATTCCACTCGTTCGGATCAAACTGCATGGCAACCAGATCAGCATGCGAAGCGGTCGCCAGATTGCGAGGTGTTCGTTTTGTATCTCCATAGACCACGCGATAAATGCGGCCATTGGACTGGTCGACAACTTGGTAATTGTGGCACTCGCCGGTGTCACTCCAATCGGTAAAGTACAATCCGCCATCAGGGCCGCACTTGACCGTGATCCCGCGAAACCAAGGATCATTGGCGAGTGCGAAATCGCGTGCATGATGGGCCACGTAGCCAGCTCCCTCACGTTCCAAAATGTCTCGATTCAGGCGACTGCCGTGAATGTTGCACATGAAAACGTTGTTGCGATATTCCGCTGGGAAATTGTTTCCCAAATAGATCGCACAACCTGAGTGAGCGTGCCCACCGCCGGCGTCGTCATGAGCTTCACCGGATCGCGATTCGGTCCAATGCCCTCCGCCCCAATGGATATGGTCGGCACAGCTTGGCAGCAGCGTGTAGGCATAGGGATTCAAATCCTGGCCAAACATTCGGTCATAGTGCGCGCCGGGGACAACATGAAACAGATGCTTGATCACACAATTGGTGATAAAGGCTTGACCGAATTCGTCGAAATCGAGTCCCCACGGATTCGTAGTGCCACTGGCGACAACATCGAACGTCTTGCGAGTCGGATGGTATCGCCACACGCCACAATTCATGCGTGTACGTTTCTCGTCCGGGGTTCCCGGTGCTCCGATATTCGAATTCGATAGGATGCCGTTGCAGCCGTACAACCAGCCGTCGGGTCCCCAAACCAAAGCGTTAAACACGTTGTGTTGCGCCTTCAAATCCCAACCATCCAGCAATACTTCCGCAGGCCCGTCCGGACGATCATCGCCGTCACGGTCTGGTACGAAGATCAGATTCGGAGTGGCCGTTAACCAGACGCCGCCAAACCCCAGCTCGATTCCCGTCAAATTGGCTCCGTTGTCAAGGAACACGGTACGTTTGTCGTGCACGCCGTCGCCGTCGGTATCTTCGTAAATCGCGACGCGATCATTCCCTGTGCCATCGGTGCTCCATCCAGGATAGGACAAACATTCCACCACCCACATTCTTCCTCGCGCATCGAATGTCATCGCGATCGGTTGCACGACGTCGGGTTCTCCCGCAAACAGCGTGACTTTGAAGCCGGGCGGAAGCGTCATCTGCTGTGCTGCCACCGATGCGGGCACGGGAGCGGCGGTGGGTTCGTTCGCAAAAGCGGTTCCCGCCCCTAAAACCAACGCTATCGAGACAAAATTGCGGATCACACCACGACGTTTCATACTCTCGCCCACATTCCTAAACCATTTACAGTACAACTTGAAGTCTATAGTGTATCTCCGTTCGCCCTACCTGCCTCCCCCGTAGCGAACAATTGGGAAATTCGCTGTCGTTTTTCGCTCTCTTTAGAATCCGCGGGAAACATGACGCTTCTCAATATCATTGAATTTTGAATCGGAATTTTTCACATGAGACAAGGCCTACTGCTTGGAATCCTGGTCGGTTTGACGATTTTGACTAGCGTTGCGGTCAACGCTCAAGAGAGTGTGTCATGGCGTTACGCACCTGAGTTGCTGAAGCCGTTTTGGAACAGCAGTGTCGTCGAAGACGAGTCGGTACTATTCCTTCGCGAAAACCCGACCGAGGCAGCCACCGGTAACGTGTTGTTCCCGATCAAAGAGATCGTTTCAGTTCAAAGTTCTTCAGGCGAGATCACCTACGAAGCGGGAGTCGACTATCGTTTTGAACCTGGTTCTCGCGAGTTAATCATTCCGGTGGGGTCGCGAATTGTGAAAAGCACTCCTTCGGACCTGCGACGTCCCGCCAATTCTCAGCGGCATCGATTAACGCACCGTGATGGGAACGGTGAGATCTTGTTCGGCGCGACGCTCGAGTATCACCAGATGCAGACGCGTGTGACTTATAAAAAGATGAATGACGATTGGCCGGTGGCGATGCCTGCGTTTGACCCCGCTGTATTGCCGAACACGCTGAAAAAACTTCATGACCGCGAACCGCTATCGGTCGTTTTGCTGGGCGACAGTATTTCGACCGGCTGCAATGCGTCAGGTTGGGCCAATGGGGCTCCCTATCAACCGGCATACCAAGACCTGTTGGTGCAACATCTTCGGGCTCATTACCAGACCGAGGTGACGTTGACCAACTTGTCCGTCGGAGGCACCTCGACTCCTTGGGGGATCACGATGATCGACAAGGTCGCCGAGCATCAGCCGGACATCGTGATCCTGGCCTTCGGTATGAACGATTCCGCAGGCCGCACCGCCAAGGACTATGGCCAGAACGTAGCCACCATGATCGCCAACACGCGTGCCGTGTTGCCCAAGGCTGAGTTCATCTTGGTCGCATCGATGCTGGGAAACCGAGATTGGGTCACGCTGAAGCATGATGTGTTTCCCGAGTATCGCGACGAATTAGCGGCACTGCGAGAACCGGGGGTTGCGTTGGCGGATATGACCAGTGTCTGGGATGAGTTTTTCAAGCGAAAGAAGGATGCCGATCTGACAGGCAACGGTGTGAACCATCCCAACGATTTTGGCCATCGCGTTTACGCACAAATTCTATCCGCCCTATTGATCGATCCAAGTATCGCTACAGCAAAAACGAAATGACATTAACGTCGGGATGGCTCGCTTCGACATCGCTCCCGACTACCCAATCCTTGATTCTCGAAGAAAACAATGAAGCCTTCATTCGCGGTCTGCAGCTCCCGCCCGCACCTCCTCACGGCATTAATGGTTTCGCTGCTGACGACATTCGCAACGGCGGATGAAGCCGTCATTGGACGTTTGGCTGTCGAGCCTAATGCCTGTTATCGCCTACAATTCGACTCCAAGATCGAGGGGGAATCGGCGACATGGTTCCTCGACACGATCGATCAACAGGGCGACGCCCCCTTTGCAGGCAGTCATCATAATACGTGGCAGAAAATCGTACCCGAGAGGACTCACTACTCTCATACATTTCGCTCGGCCCCGGATGCAGCGATGCTACTGTTTACCGTTCGTTATGAAGGGCAAACGCCGCAAGTCAGCGACGTGCAACTGGATCGCGTGACTCCCGAAGGTTTGTTTATCAACGGGGATTTTCGCGAAGGCCCGGGCAATTACTCTGGGTGGTCGGAACATCTAAACACGCACTTCATCGAAGTCGATGGCAAGACCGCGTTAAAGATCGAACACAACGGCTATGCCTTGACCGATCGCATCCCGGTCGTCGGCGGAGCGGCCTATCGCTTCGACGCTGGGTCGACGATGCCAACTTACGTGTTGGCGTACGACGTCGACATGCATCTGCTGACGCCGACTCCGTACCACCGGAAACGCGAACTGAAGACACCCGAACAGGCGGCTTATCTGCGTCTTCTGTATCAGACAAGTTTTGACCATATTCCTGCCTACCGAACGAAAACGATCACGTCGATAGGACTTCAACCGGTCGACGCCAACGTGGTCGCAGCCGAGGTGGATCTGCCCCTGTATCCCGGCGAAGTGGTGCTCGACAGCGAAGCCGATCCGAGAGAGGAGCGGGCGGCGAATGAGCTGCGGCACTGGGTCCGAGCAATCACCGGCAAACGTCTTGCCTTGCTCACAAAACCGTCCAAACGCAACAACACCAAAATCTATCTTGGTGCAAAGTGGGCCAAAGAATACCAGCAAGATTTGAATTACCTCGCCGACTCAGATGGCTATGCCGTCCGTTGCAATGGGAACGACATCTTTGTATTCGGAAGCCATCCTCGCGGCACGTTGTTCGGTGTGTACGCATTGCTGGAGAAAAACACCGACATCATCTGGCCACGCCCGCATCCCGATTTCAACGCGATCTATTCGCAAGTTCCAGAGATTGACTTCTCCAAGACCGACGTCGTTTCCCGGCCCGCGTTCAAAGTACGTGAGATCAACTTTTTCGGAGGCGATCCCAATCCCGTGATTAGTCACGAATGGATCGGCCGCAACGGTGGCAATACTCCGACGAAACTGGGGAAAGGTTTCGGATATCTGCATTGGTTGTCGGGAGCGACGATCGGTGCTGGTGGAGGCTACATTTGGACTTTCATCGGGCTCGACCAGAAGGATGAAACGCTGTACCCGCTGGTTAACGGTAACCGCCTGCGCAACATGTGGCGTCAGCCCTGCTATACCCATCGGGACGTCCCCAAGGTGATGGCTCAGTCCGCTCGCGAAATCCTCGAAAGTGTTCCTGGTCGACAACTCGAATTTCTGATCTCGCGGGTGGGCGACAATTGGGAAGTTTGTAGTTGTCCTGAATGCATGCAGCCAATCCCATTGGGTGATAGCAGCCAATTGCACGCCAAATCGACCAGCAGCATCAAAGATCCGCTCTTCTTTTCGACACGCAATTACATGATGCTGAACCGGATGGCGGAAGAACTGGTCAAGGATTACCCCGACCTGGAACTACACACGCACGCCTACATTTTTGCCGCCGAGCCCCCCAAGGTCAAAATTCATCCCGCCATCGTTCCCCACTTTGCCGCCTACCCAACAAAAAATGAACGCTATCCCATACTCGAACAACCCGCCGAACCCGGCGCCGTGTGGGGACGGCGAATGCGACAGTGGAGCGAAGAGCAAGATGTGAAATTCGGATTTTTTGGCTACTACTACGGGGAAGGGTTTAACGCATTGGCCGACACGGCCGGTCCCGATTACAAGGCCCTCGCCGAGATGGG
>CAXBHV010000298.1:0-7241 GCA_963974855.1 uncultured Rhodopirellula sp.
GTGGTCGAGGCCAATGAGGCTGTTGTTGATATGCGGCACTTCAATAATGTGGAGTTGCGGCAATCGGGTTCGGAGGCGGTGGTTCGAGTCGGTGCCGGTTGCCAGATCAAAGATGTGGTGAAATCGCTACAGCAGTCTGGGTTGACGCTTCCAACGCTGGGGTTGATTGATGAGCAATCTGTCGCAGGCGCGATCGCGACGGGCACACATGGCTCGGGACGCCAAAGTTTGTCTCACTTTGTTAGAGCAGTTCGCATTGCATCGTTCTCAGACGATGTAGGACACGCGGAATTGCACTGGATTGGGACTGACCAACCCCGGCGGTTACGCGCGGCTCGAAGTTCGCTGGGGTGCCTAGGTATCGTCACGGAGGTCGAATTTCCGGTTCGGAAACAATATCGAATCGAAGAACATCTGCGGCGCTACAAAACGCTAGAGCAGGTCATCGAGCAAGAAGCGAACTATCCACTGCAACAGTTCTTTCTCGTTCCTTGGCGTTGGGATTTCTTTGCACAACATCGTGTCGAAACCGATCGAAAGCGGAGTTGGCACGCGGGTCTTTATCGCGGGTTCTGGTCGCTGGGCATGGACACTGTGCTTCACGTCGCAATTTGCTCGCTGGCACGATGGCTGCCCGATCGGTGCACCTCCATTGCCTTCCGACATATCATCCCTCGGCTGGTTCCTCAGAACTGGCGAGTAGTGGATCGATCGGATCGACAGTTAACGATGCAACATGAACGGTTTCGGCATATCGAAGTCGAGATTTTTGTCCAGCAAAAGCATTTGAAAGACTCGATCAAAGTGGCAATCGATTTATTGAAGTTTTATGCGTCGAAGTCAGCTGGCGAGCGATACGTTCACCATTATCCGATCTGCATCCGTCGTGTTTTGCCTGACGATACGCTCGTTTCGCCAGCCTCCGGTGGTACAGAACCGTGGTACACGCTTAGTTTCATCAGTTACGCGCGGCCCAGCGAACGCAATGGCTTCGAAGCCTTCGCGACGGACATCGTCCATGAAATGGCTTCGCAATTTGATGCACGACCTCATTGGGGAAAATTCTGTCCGATCGATGCGAAAACCATCGCAACGCTCTACCCGAACTGGGACGAGTTTAGCCAAGTGGTCCGATCGGTCGGCGATGATTTTCCTTTCGTCAATGATTGGCTGCTCGAATTTCTTCAACCGGTGCGGCGTGATGTTCCCGTAAACTGACTAAGTGAACGAACCCTCTAGCTCAAGCAATCACGGCCCGCGCGGCTTTGCCACGACTCAGTGGAGTGTCGTGTTGGCTGTGGGTAACGCCCAGAACAATGATTCGCGTCTCGCTTTGGCGACGCTCTGCCAAGCGTACTGGTGATTCTAACGTTGATCTGTGCTTTGCAATTTCTATCATTCCAGACGACCTACCAGCCGGATCATTTCTCACAACTTTATGGCAATCCAGAACCTTGGTTCAGAATCGACATTTCCCCAAAAGGATTACATCAGGAATTTAGGCTGGAAACGTCCTTGCTACTCGGGTGCATCTCGATGTGTCTATTGCGACTTGACGAGTGGTTCAGTGAAATCGAACTTAAAAACTCTCAGTGCATTGACGTCATTTGGAGTTCTTTTTGGGGGCATGATCTGTATGTCAACGACGCTGGCGCTGTTGGGAATGACCATCAATGCAACTCGAGGAAGTTTCGATTCGACGCAACTTGATGTGACAAATCGAACCCGCGCGATTATGGTCCCTACCTCGCGATCGGAATGGGGATCTTGGGCTTCAGTATTTGGCAGGGCGTGTGCGCAATGCGTAAGCGAAAAAGATTTTCAAGTAGTCGTTAAAGACGATTCGAATATAAATCTAAAAAGTCATCCGAACGACGCACGATAACAATGCAGCATTTTACCTAGGTTGTTCCAAAAAGTCTGATGATTAAAAGCCGCCGTATTCAGTTTTCCCTACGCAGTTTGTTGTTGCTGATGACACTGTCGGCGATCGGCATCGTTGTTTATCAGCTGGCAACCGGTCCAAATCTAAATCATCGTTTGCTCGAGGCGATGAAAAATGATCGGGTCCTGGCGATTCGGTTCTATCTCTGGTTGGGAGCCGATCCGAATAACGGAATTCGTGGCGACTCGGGCTACGGTTGGACTCCGATCCAGAGTGCTGCTTTCTATGGGGATTCCATTTTTGCCAAACACCTGATCGCTGCGGGCGCGAATGTGAACTATTTAGAGAAAGACGGATTTACGGCTATGGTTTACGCGGCCGAAGAGGGTCATTGGGACATCGTCGAGATGCTGTACGATGCCGGCGCCGATCATCGAGCGACGGGCGCAGACGGAAAGCGGGTTGTCGACTACGCGATCGCCACCGGACGCAGCGATATTGTAGAGCTGCTAACGAGCGACTTGTATCCGGCTGGGTTTTGGGCAGTCGAAACCATCGTCACGCCAGAGGACGTAGGCGATGACGGCTTACCTTACAATCGTTGGATACAGGTCTATCGAAGCGATCGTGCAGAGCCTACGCAATGGCCATTCGCAGCTGGAGTACGACGTTTTACTTCCTTCGTTGAAACCGATGCCAATGGCAAAGATCAAACCGTCCGCGGTGTCGTGTCCGTGCAAATCCTTGAGGACCAAAACTGGATTGAGGTCACTTACGCCGATGGGTCGACAAACCGTATGCCACTTTAACAAAAGCAACGGCATCAAGTCGTTATTCCCGAGTTACGTTTCCCATGTCGCTAAACGGGCGGATAGTTGTTGTAATTTTCCTTTGTTCTTTTCGATCGACATCAGAGCGACGAGTAGTCCTACTCCTGTTGTAATTCCGAACGCCCACCACGGCCAAACTTGATCGATCGAGCGTTGCGCGTGCCAGACCATGCTGATCACGCCAATCAGCACGAAGAAGCTGCCCAGGTACAGGAACGGCCGAACTCGTAGTACCACCCCCGCAGCAATCCCTGCGAGTGCCAACAAAATGAGGATCACTGGTCCCCATAAACTTGATCCAATCTGTTGGACCAACATGTCCGCAGTGCTGCTGACGTAGATCAAAATGGTCGCACTGTAACGGAGGGCTGCTAAGAATCTCGCGTCGAGTCGATCGCGATTCATTTGGGCAACGATCAGTACACAGATCGCCGGCGGAATCAACCAGAACTGCGGATGACTGAAGAAACTCCAACCAGGACGCTGGGCCAAAAGGGACCAGAATGCAGAATTCGCAAACAACACCATCAACACCTTTGGCGGTAACCCGTTCCACAACCGCGACAACCAGATGTAATAGCCAGCGGCGATAGTGAGCAGGATCGTCAACGATGGGATCCCAGGGATCGCACTCGCAATCGATTCTACTCCGCCGCTCATCAACATCCCAATCGCAGGAATGAGGGGCAGATAAAGACTCGTTTGGCCCAATGTCCCCGCCAATACCGAATCGTCTCGTCGCTTTAAAAACTCAACCAATCCCACACTCAAAAATGCGACAAACATGACAAGGTACGGCCAATACGCTTGCAGCCCGAACATGGCAAAGTCTCGCCGACACAAGAACAAATGCAACCAAGCGAGCAAACCAAGTACCTGGGCGGCGATAATCAATCCACGGCGATAGGAATCCTTCAGTTCCAGACGCTTGATGCTTATCCAAGCGGCGACGCCGCTAAGCACCGCAATCGTCAGTGCCACACCTACGATCAACGTGAGCGGAAGGTCGCGAATTCCCGTGTAGTCTCGAATCACGGATTCTTGAATGAGCATTCCAATCAGCGAGCCACTCGCGATCATGCCACAAACATAAGCGGCATGATCGAGGGAGCCACGCCAGCGACTTGTCCAAGCTTCGCCGAACACTTTCGGCATCGCCCACATCAAGGCGGGAAACATTGCGACTGAAACAATGAACCACCTCATCGTTCCACATAGCAGCGGGTGCAGTTGGCCGCTTACTGGAACACTGGCGGCCATGTAAATTGCAAGGAGGACAGTTGCAAGTGTCAATCGTTGAAGCGATGTACGATTCAAACGCTCCGCTAATTCGCTCATTCCAAACGCGGCAATCGCGATCGCCGAAACGAGCAACTGGGAAATTCCGTAGGAAGCATCCCACATCATCGAGGCCACGCCAGCGAACCCGGAAACCACCACGCTCGCAATCAGCGGCCAAAGAATTGATTTACCATGATCCGATGCGGCAGGACTGGTGCCAGCCAGCCGAACCGTTGCAGAACGATGCAGTTGAACAATCGCCGTCAATCCCATTGCTGCCAAAGCTGACAGCGTGGACGCCGCAATCACAGACACAACGATCGCTTGCCAAGCCGAAAGTCCGGCGAAATGGGCGCCGGTCATGAAGCTACAACCAATGATGGCGATGGCGGCAGTAAGAGAAGCCCCGAGTGTCCACGCGGTCTTACTTCGCACCCAAGTCAGACTGGCAACAAGTAGCATGAACAAAGCACGAACGGCAAACAGCAAAAGCTCCTGGGAAGTCCGATCACTGGAGTCCAGACGTATCGTTTCGTGCCCTAGTTCAAAAGCGACTAGCAGCACCAAGAGTACCGTAAAGCCAACTATTCCATAGTTGTTCGGTTCGTTTTTGATGCGGCTTCGCAACATCAGTGCAGCCTGCCAATACAACATCCAGCCTGTTGTCCAAACGACGATCACGGTTCGCAGCTCGTCGGTCGAGCGATTTGATCCATACCAATTTACAAACGCCCATCCGCCGCCAAATAGAACCCAGCCACATGCCAAACGCATACTAGTGTGATGAATCTGCGACTCACGATTTCGTCCCCAAGCAACCCCAATGACGAGTCCCACAATCGAAAGCGAGACGAGTGACAATACCGCGGAGATCTGCGTTTCAAACACAGGTCCAAGCACAAACGCTGCGATACCACACACGATCGCGATCAGCGAAACAGACAGTGTCGAACGATCAAGACGGTCCTGGCCGTTCGCAGCGGAGATCAACGCAACTGCTTCAGAAAATACAAAAATTGCCACCGCCGACAATCCAAGCCACGCGACGAAGTGAAGGTCCCAATAGAGAGCTGCACTGGTCAAAACGGCACACGGCACCAGAATCAATCCAAGCGAGGTTGTTAAATTCGTCCCTTCGCTTGTCGTGAGCCACCGTATTGAAACGACTAACCAAACTGCCACAACGATCAACACCGTCGCGGCGTTTTCCGAAACCCATCCGTTACTGATCGAGAGCGCGATCACCGCTAGCGAGCCGCCCAAATACAGACTCGCCGCATTGCTCCACTCCGTGAGGATTCGCTTTCGGTTTTCGGTCGCAATTCGCTTTGCCAGTTCTAAGCAAACTGCCAAAACAACCCCGGAAAACACGAGTGAAAGCAACCAGCGTCTTTCTTCACCGAACGTCAGCGACGGAACGAGCGTGATGGGGTGGAACAAACTGCAAGCCAAAACGGCAGTGAGTACTCCGGCAACGATTGGCGTGAGTCTGCCCGTGCAAGCGGCATAGACGCTACCCGAAACAAGAAGTGCCAAAATTGCAATTTGAAGAATAGGGGGAACGATTCCTAACCAACTATCTCCTGCGAATGCAAGTACGGTCGCATTGATCGCAGTCACTCCAAACCATGCCGCAGCGACTGCCAACAACGATCGCTGCTCGGCGGATCCTCGCTTCAATTTTGCTAAGCCAAACGTGATGGCGGCCAACACGAATCCGGCGAGCATGGGTTCGCCACCCACAATACGATGCGGCCACGGAACGGATTCCCAGGAAACTTGTCGCGTCCAGCTTGTACTACTGAGCACGGCCGCAATTCCCACTGGCAAACTGGCGATCGCCAACCAAGGCGGACGACGATAGACACTCCACAACCCAACAAAAGACGACGTGGAAACGATTGCCCACAACCACATTGAAACGTGGTCAGACGCCAGCACTGGCAATGCAACAAAGATCAAGCTGCAACTTAAAATGCAGATCACTTGTCCAACAAACTGGTGCGACGCCAACGTCGACTTCAGCTTGGTCCAGTGTGTACCGACGGCCCATGCTGCGAGTGCGGGAAGGCTGCCGACAAGAAGCGAGTTCCAAAGCGGCGTACCCAGATCACGTCCGATGTAGGCGAATGCAAGCACGACGGCAATCAGTGAGAAAACACTGACGCCGAGGAACGACCACTGATGTCGAGAGCCACACGATAGGTAGCGCCGATCCAGCGTGCCAGCTCGGCGAGGCTTCTGGAAACCGATGAGTGCCAAAGCAACCATGAAGCTCGCGGCCGCAACGACGTAACCTGCCGTGTCGCCCAGAATTCGCAACAGAGCGGGTATCAAAGGAATGATCAATGTGGGGCCAGCAACCGCAACGGCAAATGCGAGTGCTCGCACGCGGCCGTATAACGCACGGCCTGTACCAAGCAGCAAAACACTATTGACGATGACGCCGATCACAATCGCAATGAGAGTGATGGGATCCGAAAGCGACACGGCCGCGCGAATGTCCTCCGTTGTTGCTAGACCTGCCATCACGCTGAGTGGGACCAGCAATGTCGCGATCAGCAGCACTGCTCGACTGGTGTGCCTCAGTTTCCACTTTGCCAATGTGTAGAAACCAGCTAAGAAGATCGCCGCATTTGCCGTCATGAAGATAATAGACGGAACTACACGATGGACCGTCGTCAACGTACTCCACAAACTCATCACGAGTCCGATCGAGCAGAAGACAATCAGAACCCCAGCGACCAATTCTCCCCAACGAATGTTGTGAATCGCCAAAAATGACGCGACCACCTCGGACCATGCACGTCGATCGGAAAGCGGATAATGCGGAGGCGTGACCGGCGGGGCCATTGTTGGACTTGATTCATCAACAAGTTCCGCGGCGACAACCGGCTCACTATCCGGTTCAGTGGCAATGGGCTGCGGGATAGGCACAGCTCCCATTGACGCCTGCAGTTTCGATTCAATTCGCTCTGCTTTGTCCCACAGTTGGGCCGCTTCTTCGCGACTGAGTTGTCCCCGAAATACCAAACGTTCCAAAACCGCGTTAAACCCGTCACGATCGACACGACTGTTAGGAACCGGCGGTGTCCCGACAAGCAACTGATAGAGTTTCGTCAGCAAAATCCATGAAAAATGGCCTACCAGGGTGATCAAACCCCAGCCAAAAAGGAACGAAACAAAGAATTCCACGATTAAGCCATCTGTCCAGAGAAATGGAACAACACCTTCAAATCACCTCC
>CAXBHV010000299.1:0-7232 GCA_963974855.1 uncultured Rhodopirellula sp.
GTCGGTGCTCGGATCGTAGGCCAAGCCGAATGCGGCATTGGATCCGATTTCCCCAATCACCGTGTGTTGGTTGGTGTTGAAATCCACCGAGAAAAAACGGTCAGGATCAAATCCCTGAATCGCAAAAAACTCGCCATCATTGGTTCGAGCGAGCCCGTGCAACGAATTCCGCGAAGGCGGGCTCAGACGGCGCACGTCACCATTTTGCGGATCGATTCGGGTGGATTGCATTGACCCATTGCCGCCCGGAATATAGGCAAATCCGTAGTAGGCGTCGTCATAAAGCGGCGTGGTCGTCACGGTGTCCTCGGGCACAACCTGACGTATGACATACTCGCCCGTATTTAGGTTTTCAAACGTGTATTGACCATTGGAATCGGTTTCGGTGGAAGATTCGCCGCCATCGAGTTGACCGTTGTTGTTTTGATCCAGGAAGACGGTGATGCCGCTGCGGCCATTTTCAGCCGCGTTGCGCATGCTGTCACCGTTGACGTCATGAAAACTCACTCCCGTTAACGATGCGAGCATCCTGCGGTCTTCCAGGTGTTCCGCCAGGAAAGCACGGGAGGCTCGGCGACGGTTTCGCGATATTTTTTTTCGCGTACTCTTGGAAATCGATGCCGAGAAGAAACGAGCAAGCGAACGAGCGGAAGACGGCATCAACTAATCCTCTATAGAGATAGATATTGTATGTCTTAGGGTTGCACCTGTGTGTTGGGGGTGGAAATATATCCGCCGCCGAGGGCGGTGTCAAATTTTTCCGCAACCGGCGATACCGCCGGAATATCCAGCACTCCGAAGACCATCGTTGAGACGTGATGGCAATGAATTTCTCTGTTTTTTTTTACAATGCAGAGGGTTGCAGCGAGTTGCGAGATAGTTTACGGACAATAGTTTGCGTCAATGCTTCACCCACACAAAAACTTGCACATCGAGTTCGATTGACCAGTTCAACGAGCCGAATTCAATGGCGTCCAACGCCATCGATTTCGGTACGAAAAGGATGGTTCAACAGCAGTGCGGGAAGCGGCTTGAACAGCTAAAACAATTGACGGCAGCTTGGGGTTGGAAGCGTTGGATTATATTGCGGCGCTATTTGAGTAATCCGACTTCCGTACCAAGGGGCCGAGACCCTCCTGCGATCTCGTGCAACCGTCGCGAGTTGGGCGGCGGCCGATCGTGCTACGGTCAGATTTCCCTGTTACCAAGACACGTCAACGTAGGGCGTTTGCGAGCGAAGTTGGTCAAATAACTATTGCGGAGCGAAACCTTATGCCCAAGCAATGCGTGGGCGTAAGCCGTACTCGCTTTTTCGCTACCACCCAAAAGAAACGCAGGTTCCTTAGGTCTGTGCGACTACGGCAGTTCGTCGAACGTGTAGAACCGTAGCCCCAGTTCCTTGGCTTTGTTGAAGACTCGCGTGAGTGCATCGGGAGTCACGAAATTTCCCGTACCAGTTTCGCAAATGCGGTGCGCGTACAACACGATGATTTCTCGATTCTTCCCGGCTCGTTCCAGAGCTCCGTCAATCTGTTGGTACGTGCGATCCGGCCGCAACGGGGCGTAGTCGATGCCTTTGCCATACAGGCACCCGTGCTCGGCAATTTTCGAAGCCGGAACAAAAAAGGCGTCGTCTTCACTGAGTCGTTTGTCGGCAGCGATGCTCTTGCCTGTTCGCACGTGTCGAAACACTTTCAGCAGCGTCTCGTCTGTCGCGGTATTGTTGCGACTCATCGGGTATGCGAACGACACCGGAGTGACGTCGGCTGCCTGGAACTCTTTCAGCTGTGGATCGATTTCACGCCGTAGAAAAGCTTCCGGCGAATTCTCTTGGAAATACTCAACCGCTTTCAGATGGTTGACACTGTGAGACCCAATCGCATGCCCGCGAGCTCTCAGTTGCTGAATTGCGTCCCGCGCCGTGCCGTCAATTTTTCCGCTGATGAAGAACGTCGCTTTGACTCCATATTCGTCGAACAACGGCAACGCCTTGATCCAGTCGTCGAAGTTTCGGTCGTCGAAGGTCATCACGACACCGCCTTCGGTTAACGGCGCTGGCGTGCGCGGCGGCAGCGGCACACCGTCGTTTGCAAATACGGGCGTCGTTAGAACGCTCTGGACTAGAACCAAAAATAGAAATCGATGCACGTGATGTCCTTCAGTGGTTGCCGGCTGGCGTTAAGGAGTGATTGAGGTCTAGCACCCTGACCGCGTTGCCGCGGTAAATCTTTTCAAGGACAGCATCGTGCAGAAAGATGCCGTAGAGGCTCCAGAATCGCTGGCGGTGGTGTTCACGTAATTTGCGATCGCACGATTTCGTTACTCATGCAACCCACCACGGTCGAGCAGCTGAACATCGATTTCGATGCGCTGCCAGACTGCCTGAATTCCCGACTGCTTGAATGCACTCATCCCTGGACGCAGTGGAAGCAGTTCGTGGTTTACGACTTCACGCCAATATTGATGTAAGCGTGAACGTGCGGGGCGCCGCGAAAATGCCAGACGAGCGACGGGCCTTCGACTCGCCAGATGTCCCAGACCCGGTCATCATCGAGGTCCTCTTCTTGATAGAACGCCATGTGCAGCTGATCAAGTCCCCCGCTGCTTTTCAGGATCCCCATCACCTCATCAACATCTTCTTCTCGATAGGGTGCCAACAAAACCTTCAGCGTCGACTCGACCAGTTCCTTTTGGTCACTGGAAAGTTTGTTAACGGCGATACCTGGGAAATGACCGCTAGGCCCTTGCAACTGAACGGCTGCTTCTTTGGGAGCCTTCTTCTGCAGTGCCTGTTTTGCTTGGCCCGCATCGAGTGCTTGAAAAACCTTGTTCGTCTGCTGGGTTTGGTAATAGAAGAGATTGTCTGCCGGATTCTCTTCACCGTGCCCGTAGACAATCGGGCCGCCGAACGCCGCCTTGTCGACTCGATTTCCGTCGGCACGCATTGTGAGGTGCCGTCCAGTCATTTCAAATTGGAACTGGTCCGTACCAGGTTCTCCAAAAAGGGCGAAACTATAACTTTCCATGCCACCGTCATCTTCGTCCATCTGTTGGATCAAACGCTTGTAACCATCCTTAGTCGTGATGTTACGAACGATCTGATCGATCAGCGTCTTTTGCTGTTTGGTGAAAAGATCGTCCCCAATGGTCGTTTTGGTGATGTGCCAGTTCGGATTGATTTTGCGACGGTCGGCGTGATCAAACGGTCGCCAGACGGCTGTTTTTTGTTTCTCCGATAGCGAGGCGTACAGTTCCGCGACGACGGTCTCTGCGGATGTTTTAGACGCGTCTGCGGCATGAGCAAAGCGAGCGTCAAAAAGGCCGGCTGACGCAACCCCGGCTGCGACGGCTCCTCCAAGTTTGACAAATTCTCGCCGGGCAACACGCTGGCCATCGTGACGGTTCATGTTCATCGTAAAGCTCACTGAGGGTTTGAGGGAGGATCCTGGCGGGTGCCGTCTGAAAGCAACGGCCGATGCGCAACTATCTTACCAAATCCGTCAGCGCAGCACATGAATTTGCAAAATTGAATCCGAAATGCATTCATCGGTCTGGTCGGATGAATGCGGCGGTGGCTAGCCAAGCGGGTTCTATCGGGAAACTCGTCAACATATTGGCCCATCTTGAGTCGTGATCCGTCGCACGGCGGACGATGACGATACAAGAGTGGGTCAGGATGATCGTGTGAGCGATCTCATGGAGCGATTGAGTTCCTAATCCGCTTAAGGTTAAAAATCTCGGGCGAACATTTTTAGCTGATAAAATTCGAGCTCACGAGCGAAAGGCGACCCTACCAGATGACTGATACCGGATAAGACAGTTTGATTGAACTGCTCAAATCATGGGTGATGTTCATGAAGCGACGACCTTCCCCGGATTTATTACCGAAGTATTTCAAGAGACGTTCGTGGAAGAAGTGGGCAATGCTGTCTGCGCCCGCTCGATCTCTGCGCGGCAGCGACTGATCATGTTTTGCAAGATGACGAAAGAATGGTCCGCGTCGAGTCGCTCGCTAATCAATTCGTGGCATGTGATCGACTCAATCTCCTCTAAGTCACGCAAGGCATTGCCAAAACTTGAGTCATCCTGGCACCCTATCGAGCTGAGTATCTGCTGAACTCGACCGTAGTAAACATCCACGCGATTCTTACGTTTCTGATCAATCCACTTTTTAATTCCATGCAATCCACTGGCAAGCAATAACGCCAGTGTGATCAACACTCCAATTGACTCAGCATTCTCTGCCAAATATCCAGGCTCGTTCCGCCGATAGTAAGCCTCCGCCCCGTGGTGCAGCGGGAATTGCAAGTGAGTTTGGCTTGACTGTTCATCGAGCCCACTGAGCAGTGATATTTTCCTTCCCAAGACCGCTCGATGAGCGAAAACGGTTTGTACCATGCCCCGCGCCAGCTCTTCATCCCAACTCTCACGGCAAGCCAACACGGCCCCGATACCGACCGAAGAGATTGGACTGGTCGGACTACCTTCATACGACATCAACGGAATTTCTGCAAAAGTCGCATGCGGATAGTGCGTCCGAAACCCTTCGATGTATGCCCGCTCTGAAACGAACGTGTTCTCTTCTCCTACGGCGCGAATTTGAATCGGAACCAGCTCAAATTCTGGGCTGGCGACCAATTCCTGGATGATCTCGGCTCCCAGGCCCACCAAGAAAAAGGCTGCGTCGATGTCTCCGGAACGCAATGCGTCAGCAGCCTGCGAGAATCCCAAATTCCGCTGGTTGGAAGCCGGGATTTCGACTCGCGAGAATCGCAGAAGTTCGTCGACGAGGGGATAGGTTCCACCGGACTGCGACCCCAGATTCGTTGGGTGCCCCGTCAAGTCATTCAAACATTCAATGTCCGAACGTCGTCGGCAAACCAAGTGTAATACTTCGGTGTAAAGCATTGCCAAACTACGAACACTCTCGTCGGCAACGGCATCATTCTGCAGAATCGCGACATCCGCCGTCCCGTTCTGCAATCGCGTGACGTTCTCGCGGCTACCTGCGCTCGGGACAATTTCACAGCGTACGGGCGAGTGACGCTTGGCAAAGGAATCCCCTACTTCCTTTCCAACTTGATAATAAACGCCAAGTTTCGAGCCCGTCGAAACGACCACGGTCTGGGGTGATTTGCCAACAGCAAAGGCAAACCATATCGCGACACAGATAAACCCTCCGACAAGAGCCAACAGAACATTCTTCAACGTCATACAAACAACACCCTAGCCAGTCCATCAACACAGATGTTTGCCGAACACCCCCCGGCATCAAAACCACTCTCTGCTTCTTGGTAGTGTACCAACGCTTCCTCGCGGCGTGTTGTTGCATCGACACCATCTGCTATGTCTCGCCAATCGACATCGGCGGCGGCATGCAGTTCAGCAGCTTTCGGATTGATGGCTTTGAGAACGTCGGTCCATTGGGTGCGATGTTTCTCAAGCAGATCGAGGAAGCCGTTTTCGTTGCGGGCCGCGTCGCCTCGTTCGGACTCGTCCCACTGCTCGATGTAAAAGAAAAGGTTCACGCAAAAGAAAAGGTTCACAAAAGAAAAGGTTCACAAAAGAAAAGGTTCACGGACTCTTTTCCTGTTCAGCAACCGTTTTTTTATTTGACCGTTCAGGTCCAACCCGTTTTTCTTCACCAACTTTTTAATCGGCGTTTTTCGCTCCGCCATGACTGTCACCGATGGACTTGCTTTGAAACGAAAGCTCACTGCGTCACAAGCGAGCCCGACGTATCCCAAGCCGTGCAGGTCCCTGCGATTTATAAGTGACGAGTTATGAGTTGCGATAGTCACGTATTTCCGCCGGGCTTGCCCCGGCGGAATATCAACTGGCAGCTACCAATGTCCTTTCCGAATTTTCTCTCCCCTTGCCCCGCGAATCGCCGAAGGCGATTCGCGGGGCAAGGGGAGAGCGCGTCGGGTGGCTTGCCGGGTAGTTGCCAGTTGTTGCTCCGACCGGGACAAGCCCGGCGGAAGCGAGGGTGCCAGACTTTCGTTACTGATTCACTGCATGTCGCGAAGCGACTACAGGTTTCGATTTCCTGGTGATCCATTCACGCACACACCCGCGTTTCATGTCGTCGCGTTGCGACTGGGGTTGCTTTTGTGCACCCGAACCACGGACTCACGTCCGTGGCTATTGCCTGTCGTCACTTCGTGACTAACCATTCGCGAAACGCAGGAGCGAACGAATCGCAAGATCACGAATCGAAACGTCCTGTCGAAACCGAACTTTTAGCAGTCCAGCGATAGCCCGAGCCGGTCAAACCATTTGTTCTTTGCTAACTTCTTGATCGGCGTTTTTCGCCCCGCCGTTGTTGTCACGGATAGATGTGCTTTGAAAAACAAAGCTCGCTGCGTAACAGGTGACTCCGACGCATAAAGACAGCAACCAGCACGATGCAAAGAACCATCGGCAATGTTCTCCGACGATCGCTGCCAACTCCATCGGCCCGAATTCGAGGCGGCGAGCGAAATCAAATGATTCAAACATTCGCATCCCCGCCATGGTTGCCAAGCTCATCAAGGCGACTCCCGATGGAATCAACGCGCCAATACTAAAGACGCGTTGTCGATCTGTACCGCACACAATGATTGTCGCCAACAGCCCTGGCAGCAGCATGGTCACAAAAAGAATCATCACTCCTCGGACGATAGGATTAGGCACCGCAAAAGTGATCGCGCATATCACTGCGATTGTCGTGATTAACGCAGTAAGTGTGCGTATGCTGAAGCGAGGTAAGTCAGCCATCGATGTCGCATTTGCAGTAGAAGTGATTTCACCTATGTGAGAACTTCCGCCCCATCAGCGAGGTGGGGTGCCGATGCAGAACAGGGCGTCTCCGCTGCGAATAAAGAAATTGCCCCCGGAAACCGCGATCGATGCCATCGTTTTACCGTCCAGCTTGTTCGTGGCGAGCTTCTTGTATTCCGCCCCAGGCTCAATCACCGTGGTGACACCTTCTTCGGAGGTAATATAGATTCGGCCGTCGGCTAGTAGCGGCGATGCAGAGTAGTTGCCGCCGAGACGTTCTTGCCAGACAATGTCACCCGTCTCCGCCTGGAGACAGTACAGGATGTTGTCGCGAGAAATCGTGTACAGATACGGCTTGACGTACAGCGGCGAAGGCAAGGCCGGAACGCCGCGCGTTTGTTCCCAGGCAATATGCGATTCGGTCACATCGCCGCGGCCGCCCGGGCGAATCGCTCGAATTGTCGGCTCTT
>CAXBHV010000300.1:0-7203 GCA_963974855.1 uncultured Rhodopirellula sp.
CGCTCGAAGGAGACGCGCCGCTCGAATTGGTTCGCTCGCAAGTCCAATCGCTCGGGGCGCGGGCAACGATTGATCAACGCGACAAGTTTCCTACACTCGCCTGTCGCGTGATCCGCGTCTGGCGGAAAAAAGGCAACAAAGTCCAGTGTGCGGATTCGATGGGTACCGAGGTCACGGGACGCGAGTTGCTGATCCGTGTGCTGGCCCTACGCCGAGTGCTCCGCCGCGACGTGCTAGATCGCGATGAATCCACTGTGGCAATTTTGTTGCCGCCTAGTGTCGGAGGTGTCGCGACCAATATCGCATTGACGATGGATCGCCGAGTCACCGCGAACCTGAACTACACCGTTTCCAGTACGGTGATGAACCACTGCATTCGCGATGCAGGAATCAAACATGTACTGACCAGCGAAAAATTTCTCAGCAAACTGGATCTGCAACTCGACGCCGACGTCGTTTTGCTCGAATCCCTCAAAGACAAAGTCACCAAGTGGGACAAGGCCATCGCGTTCATCCAAGCGGTGTTGCTGCCGGCGGCGGTGCTAGACCGTGTCTTAGGACTGCACAAGGTCGACAAGGATGACTTGCTGACGATCATTTTTACCAGTGGTTCGACCGGAATGCCCAAGGGCGTGATGCTGACTCAAGCAAACATCAGCCATAACGTCGACGCAATCGACCGCGCCGTCAGACTTAATTACCAAGACATCGTCATCGGTGTGCTGCCCTTCTTTCACTCCTTCGGCTACAGCGTGACGCTGTGGGCGGTGATGACGTTGGGACCGACCGGGGTTTACCACTTTAACCCGCTCGATGCTCGTCAAATCGGTAAGCTGGCGGCCAAGTTCAAGGCGTCGGTACTGCTGGGGACACCCACGTTTTTGCGAAGCTATCTGCGACGTGTCGAACCCGAGCAATTCGCCACCCTGGATGTCGTTGTGGTAGGCGCCGAAAAAATGCCGGCCGAGCTGTTTGATGCGTTCGAAGAACGATTTGGCGTACGTCCAGTCGAAGGTTATGGTGCGACCGAGCTCAGTCCATTGGTTTCAGTCAATATTCCCCCCAGCCGTTCGGCGGCGAGGTACCAACTCGATCGCGTCGAAGGCAGTGTGGGACGCCCGCTTCCGGGAATCGGCGCGCGAATCGTTTCGCCCGAGGATGGCAGCGAGCTATTGGCGGGACAAGACGGCATGCTGATGGTGACCGGACCGAACGTAATGAAAGGCTATGTCAATCAAGACGAATTGACTCGCAAAGTGGTCCAGGACGGCTGGTACGTTACCGGGGACATCGCCAATGTGGACGATCAAGGCTTCCTGCATATCACCGGTCGGCTGAGTCGGTTTTCGAAGATCGGTGGCGAAATGGTGCCACATCTTCGCGTCGAAGAAGAAATTGCCAAAGTGTATGGCTGTGGTGCGGGAGGTGAGGCTGCAGACGCATCAGCACAGGAATCCGACATCGAACGGCCCTCGGTGTGTGTGACTGCAGTCCCCGATGCCAAAAAGGGCGAACGATTGGTCGTGTTGCATTTGCGGACCTCCAAAACGTATGACGAGGTGCGTGCCGGATTGGTCTCGGCCGGTTTGCCGAACTTGTTCATCCCCTCGTCGGACAGTTTTCTGGAGGTCGAAGAAATCCCGCAACTCGGGACTGGAAAACTCGACATCAAGGGAGCTCAGATGGTAGCCAAACAACACTTCGGCGAAGTCTGAGCCGCGGTGCTAAGAGAGTATTCGAAAAGGGGGCTGACCCCTTGGATGCGGATGCGAGTCGTTTTTTTGAGTTTTTTTCCTTGCCGGAGAGGGGCAGACCCCTTTTCGGATACCCTCTCCGTAGGTTGTTGCTACTTAGCGACGGGGGCACGCACGTCATCTTCTCCGTTCAGAGACCGTGCTGTGTTAATCCACTCTTAGCAATTGCTTGCTCCTTTCGCCCAGTGAGATTATCTGGGTTGGCTGACCGCGCTCATCGCGAATTCTCTAAGTGGTCCGACAATCGATCACCGCATCGTGTGTGGCGACGATCCTGTCGATGACGTCGATCTGCCGCAGGCAGTCTGGCACGCGACGGCGCATTGTTTGCAGCCCTTATTCGATGCACGGTAACTCACCAATGCATTCTTCTCTTTTCGAATAGGTTGTGGTTCGATGATTACGAAAACCTCTCCCCCACCCATCCTCGCCGAGCGACTTCGGAATGCTATCCAAAGTGCGACACTTGCCCCGTCAAGTCATAACACTCAACCTTGGATGTTTCGCATCAGCGAAGGCGGCGTCGAGTTAATTGCAGACAAGCGAAGGGCTTGTCCCGTTGTCGATCCCGATAATCGAGAGTTGTATATCAGTTGCGGTGCAGCACTGTATCATCTGCGTTTGGCAATGAAGGCAGATGGGTTGGCGACGTTGGTAAAGATCTTGCCAACCCGCGATAATCCCGATCTGGTCGCACGAGTGCTCGTCGCCGGGACTCACATTCCCTCCAGCGATGAACGGACGCTTTTTAATGCCATCCCCAAACGCCGCACGAATCGATTTCCTTTTGAAAACCGGGAAGTCGATCCGGAATTGCAGGTGGAATGGATTAACGATGTTCGATCCGAGCACGCGAGAATCCACTTTCTTCAAACGAGCCAGCAGAAGCATGCGGCTGCGGATCTTGTTTCCGAAGGAGATCGTCTGCAGGCGAGTGATCCAGATTTTCGTCGCGAGCTTGCCCAATGGGTCCATTCCAACAACAGTTCGCGTCGTGATGGACTGCCTGGCTACACTCATGGAGTCAGTGATTTTGCGTCTAACTTTGATAGTTTTGTCGTGCGGACCTTTGATTGGGGAGATGGGCAAGCTGCCAAAGATCGTCAACTCGCTGAAGGGTCGCCGCTGCTAGCTGTGATTGCTACCAACACCGATACCGTCGCAGACTGGATTGCGTGTGGCCAAGCTCTGGCAAAGATGTTGTTGCGAGCGGCATCGTGGTCGGTTGATGCATCGTTCTTGAACCAAGCCATCGAAGTCGAAACACTGCGAAAGAGGTTGGCGAATCTGACGGATAATGAGGGAGTGCCACAACTCTTGTTGCGGTTAGGGTATGGCAAAGAAGTCAAACCGACTCCGAGACGTCCGCTCAGTGAAGTCATCATCTAACAGTCCTAAGCGGTGTTTCACGAGGTCTCGTACGTGCTCGGATCGCAAGTGATCCAGCGACGCTCACGTCGATCCGGCACGACGTTTGCCTCGTCATGGGAAGGAGCCCACGATTTCTTCTCTCGTATTTGGATCGGCCAATCATGGCTTCGGAACTTGCCTGCTGTTATTTGGGGATGGAACTTGAGTCACCGGTGATCGTCGGGTCTTGTCCGCTGACAATGGAAGTGGAAACGGTGCGTCAATTGGTCGATGCGGGGGCCGGTGCGATCGTCTTGCCATCAATGTTACAAGAGCAAATCCTGTACGCTCAAATGATGCGAGAAAACCCTGACCACGCGGTACAGCGAAGCGGATACCAACCTCAACAGGACAAATACAACGGCGGAACCGAGGGATATTTGCGGTTCATCGAAGTCATGAGAACCCACGAGTCGATTCCAATCATCGCGAGTATGGACGGTGTTTCTAACGGCGATTGGATTGACTATGCAAAACAGATCGAAGCTTGTGGAGCCGATGCACTGGAATTTAATTGGCATCCGACGATCTCTAACCCAAACGAATCATCCGACGAGATCGAACAGCAAGTGTGCGAAATCGTCCGTCGATTGTGTGCAAGTGTGTCAATTCCGATCGCCGTAAAGCTGAGTCAACGTTTCACGAACTTGGCTTCGATGGCTCACAGATTACAAAAAGCGGGGGCCGATGGCGTAATTTTGTTTACCCACCTGCCACAATGGGACGTTTCGGTAGACCGCATGCACTGGACGATTCGTTGGGAACTTTCACCCATCAATTCGCTCGGCGCGATTTTGGAAGGAATCGTACGAACGCGTGCGGGCGAGTTGGATCTTCAGATTGCTGCAAGCGGAGGAATTCGCACCGCCGAAGATGCAATTAAAACACTGATTGCCGGAGCTGACGTGGTGATGGTGACGTCGGAGATCTACCGCGAAGGGCCTGATGCGATTCGCAACATCGTCAAAGGGATCTCAAAATTCTTGGATACCGGACCCTACGAATCACTCACCGATTTTTTGCAAGCACGGCCTCCCGTCCAATTGGGGCCAGAGCAGCTAATGAGGTTACAGTTTGTCGATCCACTGACTCGCTCGGACCACTATTTCGACCCGACGCCCGTGGTGCCAAACGAAATAGGCGATGCTTTCGGGCACAAACTGTAGCACTTCCCCTCGGAGATGATTCGATGAAGAAAGTTTTGCTGGCCACCGACGGTTCGCCTCATGCCGATGATGCGACATGGTTCTTAGCCCACTTGCCCCATGAGGACCAAGTGGAGATCACCGTGTTGTCGGTACTCCATGTGCCCACCGCTGGCAGCGTTTCCAGCTTAGGTGATTGGGTGCAGACAATTTTGGAACGAGAACGCGAGCGAGCGGTCGATACGTTTGCCAAAATTGAATTAATGTTCGATGGGGCCAATGTGAAACTGCAGCATGTCATCGAAGAGGGACACGTCGCCGAGACCATTGTGGCCATCGCAAAACGCGAAAAGTCAGACTTGGTACTGCTTGGGGCACGCGGACATTCGGTGGTCGAGCGTTTGATGTTAGGTAGCACGAGTGACTATGTTGCAACGCATGCGAACTGCAGCGTCTTGGTGATCCGGCCGACTGGTATTCGCAAGGCAAATCATCCAATACGTATCGCGATCGCCTACGAAGAAACGGGACCCGCTGAAGCGGCACTCCAGGAGATCGCGGAGGTGCGATGGGGTGCGGAACCCGATCTACGTGTTGTGTCTGCGTTGTTTTTGGGCGGATTGGATGAATCGGATCGACGCCAGTCAGCCGAGCGAGCGGCAAACAAGGCCGCCGACCGATTGCGCCGGACGGCAGCTCACGTCCATGTCGAATCGATCCTGCACGACCACATTGGCGAAGGGTTGGTTTGTTACCTCGAAGAAAATAAATGCGACATTGTGGTATTGGGTGAAACACCACGCACTCGATTGGGGCGAATATTAATGGGAAGCACCACGCGTTTTGTTTTACGGCACGCTCCCTGCAGTGTTTGGATCACTCGAAATCGAATGCTCCAGGGAATTCAGAAAAAGACGCTGGCCACGGAAACAGCGTCGTCGTAATTTTCAGCAGCCGCTTGCATCCGCACTGTAGCCCCAATATCGAACCATGAATTCTACCGATACAAATCTGGTCGAATTGTTGCACCATCCCGATGCGTTTCCCGAATCAAGTGCGACCGCTGAATTTCATGAGACCCACATTTCTTGGGTCTTTCTCGTTGGTGACTACGCGTACAAAATCAAAAAACCAGTCAAAACCGAGTTTCTTGATTACAGCACGCTTGAAAAACGTCAACGGCTGTGTTGGGAAGAACTGCGACTGGACAGCCGATTTGCCAACGACTTGTATTTGGATGTCGTGCCGATTTGCATGGTCGATGGCAAGCTTCGCGTGGAAGGCATAGGGATCCCACTGGAGTATGCCGTCAAAATGCGTCGCTTCCCCAGTGGTGCCTTGCTGAGTGAACGGCTCAAAGCAGGCAAGTTGACGGTGCATGAGGTGTCGCAACTAAGCGAGACCATTGCCGATTTTCATCAGTCCGCCGCACGCTGTGAACAGGCCGATGCTATGAGTTGGCCTGCTTTCGTATTTAACAATATGAACTCAATGCTGCGGCAATTAAAGCAAGCATGCTCCTCACAAACGGTGACAACGCTCTACGCAGTGGAGCAATGGTCTGAATCCGTAAACGATGAAAATGGACATCAGTTCATTCGTCGCGCCAAAGACGGTTTTATTCGCGAATGTCATGGCGATTTGCATCTGGAAAATGTTGTGAATTGGCAAGGTCGATTCATTCCGTTTGACGGGATCGAGTTTAACCCGCGGATGCGCTGGATCGATGTGCTGAGTGACGCTGCATTTTTGATGATGGATTTTGCCGCTCGCGGACACATCGAATTCGGTCGCAGTTTTGCCAATCAATACCTCCAGCATACTGGCGATTACGAGTCGCTCCGTACCCTTCGCTGGTTTGTTGTCTATCGAGCGATTGTTCGCGGTTTGGTCGCTTCGATCCGCGCGAACCAGTCCGGCGTGTCCATGGCAGAACGCGACGAAGCAATCGCGGACTGTCGTAGCCATATTGCTCTGGCCCACCAATTCACGACCGAGGAATCCCCTGGGCTGTGGATCACACATGGCGTCAGCGGCAGTGGCAAAACAAAAAAAAGCGAACTCGTGGTTCAGCAGCAAGATTGCGTTCGGCTTCGCAGTGACATCGAACGCAAAAGAATGTTTGGTTTGCAGCCGACGGACCGTTCTTCGCCCCCCGGTCTTTACAGCGATGAATCGACGAAGGCGACCTATGACCGACTGTTGAAGCTCGCAAAAGACATTTTGCGATCGGGATACTCCGTTATCGTGGACGCCACGTTCCTCGAGCATTCACGACGTTCTCGTTTTCGGGATCTTGCATTCAGCGAAGGTGTCTCATTTGCAATATTGGATTGTCACGCTGATTCCGAGATACTGCATCAACGTGTTGCAGATCGGAACAAACGCAATGCGGATGCATCAGATGCAGATCGTGCAGTGTTGCAGCAGCAATTGGAAACACGCCAACCACTGACGTCCGAGGAGCGTCAATATGTTGCCGAGCCACTCGCTGCAACGCCACTACTAAAGCAGAGTTCCCAAGGTAGCTGACTGATCACTTCAGACGCGTTACCTTGTCATGAAATAATAGACCGCCGCGATTAACAGAATCGCAATCAAGATTAGCGGGTAGGTCAATCCGACCACCGCAAAGGGGGCTCCGGGAGCTTTCTTGCCGAGCGGTTGATCCCTTGAATGAATTGAATCGTCCACGTTTTCCTTAATCGACTTCTCTTTGGCATTCATGTTGGTTTTCTCGTTACTCAAGTCGTATCCTAAGCTGGTTAAAATGAGTCATTCCAAATATTGGTTTGAGCCGACGACGCACAGAATCACCAGCGTTTTACCGCAACGCTGGGAAGCATTCTTTTTCCGTGAATTGCGGCGTTTCAACGTAGCGGAAGTCGTCAAGA
>CAXBHV010000301.1:0-7194 GCA_963974855.1 uncultured Rhodopirellula sp.
ACCGAGCAGCTCTCAGGCAAGGGCTGCGAGGGTAATCGATCTCATCGGACCGACCGGTTGGAACCAATGTTTCCCGGGTTGGCCTACGGCCGCCACCGCGGTCCCTCGCGGCGTGGGTGTCGCCAGGCCGCAGTGGCCATTTCTTTGTTCCAAGACACGGATCAGCAGTGGGTCATTCCCTTGACCGAACGTCCGATGGCGTTGAAGCACCATGGCGGTCAAATTTGCCTGCCTGGCGGACGCAGGGAATCGGGCGAATCGGCCGAACAGGCCGCGCTGCGGGAATTCGAAGAAGAACTGGGGGTACAGCCGCTGGTCCAAGTCTGCTGCGGCAATCTTCGTGAGCAATACGTTTATGCGAGCGATAATGCGGTCCAACCGGTGGTCTTTATCATTGAAACGCCATTACTTCAGTGGCAGCCCGATCCAGTCGAAGTAGAGGACGTGATTCTGTTGCCTGTTGGAGAACTATTCCGTCCCTCGCGACGAATTGTCTTCCAGATGGAGAAACGAGTGCATTTTATTGAAACGAGGACCGGTCAAAAGCCTTCCTCTGGATTCGACAAGCTGCAATTCGCCGCTCCGGCATTTCAGTACCAAAACCACCGGATTTGGGGAGCAACCGCGATGATTTTAAACGAATTGGCTCGGATATTGCTTCCCTATCGGAATCGGTTAAAAGTGACTGGCAATTAGGCCAGTTTGACAGTCGGGCAAATTGACAGCAGACGCTCTGTACCTAACAATTTGCGCTGGCAACCTATTTTTCAAAAGGAAGTTTCCATGGCATCTGATGCTGTAAAAGAATTCACTGATGAGAACTTCGATAGCGAAGTCCTGCAGTCAGACTCCCCTGTGCTTGTTGACTTTTGGGCACCTTGGTGTGGCCCATGTCGTCAGATCGCTCCGATGATTGACGAATTGGCCAGCGAAAACCCGTCGGTCAAGATTGGCAAGATCAACATCGACGACAATCCTGGAATCGCCCAGAAGTTCGGAATTAGCAGCATTCCTACGCTGTTGGTTTTCAAAGGTGGCGAAGTTTCAGAAAGTTTTGTAGGCGTTCGCCCCAAGGCTGCGCTTCAGCAAGCACTCGATTCGTCGGTTGCTTAAGCATCGAAGGATGCTGCGGAACACTTAGGCACTGTGTCATTTCACGGTGCCTTTTTTAATGCGCCCCCTGATTTCCTCTACTTTTTTGCATTAAAGAGCTTGTGTGGCGTTCCCATTTCGTAGCGACCGTTTGCGTTTCGTAGCGACGCCGGCCAGAGCGTGGCTTGTTGACGTCCCACGCGAATCACTCCCTTATGGCGGAACGTTGTGAAGCGTCTCGTAGCGGAAATCGTCAACGGCTTGTTGATTTAGTGAGCCGTGACGCGTAAGCGGCCGGGTCTGAGGCACTACCCGGTGCCTTACGGCCCTCGGCTCACCGTTGCGATTTGCATTTGGATTAAATCAACAAGCCGTCAAGAGTTTCGGGGGACACTCGCCGTGAATCGAAAGTCTTGACGACTTCCGCTACGCTAAAAACCTATAGGGAAAAGGCTTCACAGCGTTGCCTTATCGGGAAGGCTACTACCAAAGTAGATGCCCCTGGGGCGTGCATGTCCTAGTATTGGGCCTGCGTGCTCCGGACTCGCCCATCCTGGGCGACCTGCCACACTTGACGGCTGTACAGGTCAATGGCGGTGAGCCATCCCCCGCCGTAGCAAAACGTGTCGATGTCCAACAAGTGTCCAATATCGAGAATTTCGCCATCTCGCATTGCCGTGTGGCCAACTACGGCCGTTTTGCCGCTGATATGGGCCGCTGGGTAACCATCGTTCAGCGTGTACCACCGCAGCATTTCGGGCGGTTGGTGCTCAAGCGGTGTATCGGGATCGTACGCAGCATGGGTGAAGAAATAGTCGTCGTACTCGAAGTAATCTCCGAGCGAATCGAAGAAGTCTTCGTGGCTTTGCGGCAAAAAGTCCAAACCACCATCAAAACCGTAGCTATCGAGCGTCTCGACCCCGCCGTATTTCAGCCATCCGTGAGGCGATTGTCCGTCGCGAACGACCTCGAGCATCATTTCCTCGTGATTCCCGACCAATCCGATCAATTGCGTCGTTTTACGAAGATTGATCAGGGTGTCGATCACTCCGCGAGAATCAGGGCCTCGGTCAACGTAATCTCCCAACGTCACTACGATATCTTTCGAAGTTGGTGCAACTTCCTCTAGCAATCGCTCCAGAGCGACCTTACAGCCGTGAATGTCACCAATTGCGATGAGTCGCTCAGACAATTTCAGAAAGCCTTGTGCAAGATTCAATTCGAAAACGCGAATTCAATTCGCCGCCCCTAACAACGTTATAAAATCAAGACTACTAATACAAGTTCGAGTTGGCAATCGTCGCCCCCCGCAAATTGACGCGTTGGAACCGCCCATAAACACTGCAAAACGTCGTTTTCTGGGTACAATGATCAAATTGATTCGTTGAAACACGTAGACAAAGGGGCTGACAAAATAAGCTCCAAAATAACGACTTCATTCACTAGGTTGTCCCCTTATCGGCCCTGGCGACCTGCGATTCCTTGTCAGCATGTCACGGTTTGCTTTTTTGACGTGCAGGCGACAGCTCCCCCCGCCCACACAAGAACGGTCAACGATCGGAAAATTTCAGGAACCTGACTCTGATTTCAATCCAGGAAACACCACCACCTGCTACGTTAGAATTTGATTAAAATAGAGCCATATCCACTCATCGACGGCTACAATGGGGGGCGAGTACAAATGGGCCACTTATCTCATCTCTGGGCATTTTAAAGTGCTGAAATACCATCACTTGATTTTCGCGGTCTAATTTCAGCAAAGTGCGACTCGCAACCGGCTCCGACATTTTTGAACCGAATGGTTAAACGCAAATGACGATCCCAACAACTCCAAGCAACTCGCAAGCCGGCAATTCCGTGACTGGCGGCCTGCAAAGTAACCTCGAATCGGTGGATGCTTGGGACGAAGAAGAACTCGAAGAAGAGTCGTTCTTCTCGGCGAGCGAGACCACTGCGTTTGCTGGCAGCATGCTGGTGCACTTGATCATCATCTTGTCCTTGGCATTGGTCCCGTTGGTCATGCCCGTGGATGAAGAGGCCGTGGTGCTAGTGTCGCCTCCCGCCGAAGAGGAGATCGAACAAGTCGAAATGATCGACGATGTGACCTACAGCGATTTGCCGCAAACCGAAGTGGGTGCGAACAGCACCGCCGACGCGGCGATGGCGGAAGCTTCGGCGGAGATGTTCGCCGAGATTTCTGAGATCCCCAATCCGGTTGATCTCGAGCCAACCGACTTCGGCCAGATCATGGTCAACAAAATGTTTACCGAAGCAGTCGCCCCGTTGGATCGACTGAAGAATCAAAAGGGGCAAGTCGGCCAGGGCACGCAAGGGGCTGCCGGCGCGGTGGACCGAATCACATTCGAGATCCTGCAATCGCTCGAAGAACGCCCAACCTTGGTCGTGTGGCTGTTTGACCAAAGTGGATCGCTGCATCGACAACGCCAAGAAATTCGTGATCGTTTTCAGCGGATCTACAGTGAGCTGGGGATTGCCAAAGAGAGCGAAGCCGCAGGATTCCGCCGCGACACAAATGACAGCCCTCTGCTGAGTTCCGTTGTCGGCTTTGGCAAAACGGTGACGCTGTTTACCGAAGAACCGATCGAAGATCTTGAAGAGATCAAATCGATCGTGCAAAACATCCCTGTGGATACCTCGGGCGAAGAACGGGTCTTTTCGGCGATTTCATCCGCGGCAGATCAGTACAAATCCCTGCGACGTAGCCGCGGTGGCAATGGGCCGCAACGAAACGTGTTGTTCGTCGTCGTGACCGATGAACGAGGTGACGACGCAAACATGTTAGAGCAATCGATCGCGGCGTGCCGCAAATGGGCGATCCCGGTTTATGTAATCGGTGTCCCTGCGCCGTTTGGTCGCGAGCATACGTTGGTCAAATATGTCGACCCGGATCCAAAGTACGACCAATCGCCTCAGTGGGCACAGGTCGACCAAGGCCCTGAAACGTTTTACCCCGAACAGGTTCAAGTCGGTTTCACAGCAGACTTTAAACAGGAACCCGTGATCGATAGCGGCTTTGGTCCGTACGCGCTCACTCGGCTCTGTTACGAAACGGGAGGCATCTATTTCACGGTCCACCCCAATCGCAACGTGTCTCGTCGTGTTCGGTCATCCGAGATCGACGCCTACTCGGCAGACATCGAATACTTTTTCGATCCCAATGCAATGGCGCGATACCGGCCTGATTACTTGGCACCTCAAGACTATGTGACCAAGGTCAAGGCAAGTCCGCTGCGTCAATCACTCGTGCAAGCGGCCCAAATGCGGCCCGCTCAAGGTCTGTCGCGTCCACAAACACGGTTTGTCAAACGCAGTGATGCTCAATTGGTTGGCGATTTGACCAAGGCTCAACAAGATGCCGCGAAATTGGAACCGACGTTGATCCAAATGGCGACGATTCTTGAACCAGGAATGAAGGCACGCGACAGCGAAGAGAGCTTGCGTTGGAAGGCAGGGTTTGACCTAGCGATGGGGCGTGTGCTTGCTCAAAAAGTACGCACCGAAACCTACAATGCGATGCTCGCCAAAGGCAAACGGGGCATGCCATTCGAAAAAGAAAAGAACAACACTTGGATTCTTGAAGCAAGCGAAGAAATTTCGGTAGGCAGCAAATGGGAACGCGAAGCAGCACTGGCCAAAGAGTTGCTCGAAGGCGTTTCACGCGACCACAAGGGCACCCCATGGGCACTGCTAGCCGATCAAGAGCTGACCGTCCCGATTGGCTGGAAGTGGACGGAAACCTTCACCGATCTGACGCCTCGCAAAGCAGGCGGTGGCGGCGGCGGAAACAACAACAACGTGCCCAAAGACGACGAAAAGCGAATGCTAAAGAAAGCACCGTCGCGTCCTATTCCTAAGCTGTAGAAGTCGCTCAGATTCACACTTCGCTCTACGCATGTATTTCGGTATCTTCCGGTAAAACGTCGGTCATTTTGTGAGCCGACGGCGTTCGCCTGGACCGCTAAAACTTTGTTTTTGTCGTGGTTTTGGGTTGCGCTGACTTTCTGCCACCTCTCCACCAACTTCGTTGGGGGAGAGGTAACTGCAGTAATAGACCTCCACAAACGCTTTGCCGTGTCATGGTGAGGACTTTGTTGATTCTTCCGATGGCTTTTGTCTCGCTTCGGCCGCTTGGTAAATGTTGGCGAGTTGCAACATCAGTGATTCAAGTTGCTCGTAGTACGCGTTCTCAGCCATCGTCTTTTTTTGCAATTGCAGTGTCTCGATTTCGCCCTCGAGCGCGTCGCGACGTTGTATTTCCTCTGGCAACAGTGGTACTTGGTTCACCCCTGCGAATAACGTCATCTTTGCAGCATGCCGACCATCGAGTTGCCTATCTGATTTCGCGGCAAAGGACGGATTCTTCCGTCGAAACGCTTTAAATGCAGTCCCCAGTCCATCACCGTTGTCGTCGATCAACGCATGCTCGCTGCTAATCCTGCCCTCTGTCTCATAGAACAAATTCACCGCCGCATTGGCTTTCAGAAACGCTTCTTGAACCGAAACCTCTTCGTCATGATCCAGATCCGCATCGAGGGAACCGATTGCTTCGGCAAAGTAGCGGCCAAAACGAGCGTAGTTTTGTTCACTTCCGCTTTGCGTCGCTGTAACAATCACACGCCCTGGGGCGGACAACGCGTTAATAAATGGGCCACTTGCCGACGCACCGTTGACAATCACCAACGGACGATCGAGCGGCTTGATCCACTCGGCCAACTCGGTGGCCGAAAAATCAGGCCCTCGCAAATTGAACTTGGCCACATTCTGTGCAAACGTGCCATGGCCAATCAAGACAATCCAAAGCGGAGTGGATGTTGCACGATCCGCTTCGGCAATCCAGGACTTTAGCAGATCACGATCCGAAGTCTCGGGAGATGTCGAATCACCGATCCGATGCAATTTCACGGAGGTCGACTCGACATGCCTCTTCCACTGGTCCGCAGTCTTGGCAAACTCGGCGGCATATTCATCGGTGCCACCGGCCCCAACGACCAGCACCAGATCAGCCGCAACCGAATCTTCCGGGACGTCGTCCGCCCAAACGCAATTTGTGCAAACGCTGGACGCAATCAGGGTGATTGCTAATACGACGGTAAACCATCGACTCATGACAAACCTTTCCATCGACGTAGTCCCCATTCACCACACAAGCACATGATCGCGGTGACCAGCACCCACACGTTGTGCCAGAGAGGATAGACCCAAGTCTCGGTGACGGGGATTTTTAAATTTGGCAATTCGGCGGCAAAGTTGTCCAACGCATCATCGGCAACCACCTTGCCACCGCTTTGATTCGCAATCGTTTCCAACAGAGTTCGGTTCAAACGAAGCTGACGAAATTCCGCCGCATCCGGCTGAGCGACCCAACCCGTGTCAGCTTCGCCAACAAAATGACCATCCGCTGATTTCGCCGACACATGCACTCGATAAGCGTTGGAATCATTCGTCCAGAAGGCCGCCCTGTACACGCCGGAGGCATCGTCATCCGGAGTCGCTTGGATTTGGATCACACCATCTCGGTTGCCATCGCGAGTTCCTTTTTCAATCGGTGTGATCGTTAACTCGATCGCGGCGTTGTCGATCGGCAAGTACGCTTCGTCGCGGACCTGCACCACAATTCGTGCCGGCTCATTGGGATCGACATTCGGCTCGACTCGGGCTTCGACTTGACGCGGTACTTCACCAACGAGCCAATGCGCCATTTGCCGCCACGCTTGGGCCGCATCATCCCCATCGTTGCTTTTCGAAAGCGGATCACGCCGCATCGACCATCTCCATAAATCAGCAATGGGCATCGCCGCAGTACGCCCTTTGCCAAATCGCTGGGCGACGATCGCAGGCAACGCATCGCCAGCGAGATTTTCAACGGTGGCCAGGGTGAGTGCCCCAGGTTTGACATCGCCAACGGCGTTGACCGAAGTGAACGGCGGCATTTGGGCAAAACGATCGGATTCCGCCGATTCGTTTTCTCGCAGCCGCGCCCAAGGCTCAAGCATTCCTTCGCGAGTTAACTTCATCCGGTACGCCCCGGCGACACTAGCGTCGCCGGACCGCGGACCATAAACCGGGGCAAGCTCTCCGAGC
>CAXBHV010000302.1:0-7194 GCA_963974855.1 uncultured Rhodopirellula sp.
TCAACGCTTCGGCCTCGCAGGTAATAGATCGCTTCGTGAGGTGACTTGGCGTCCGGCTTTCCGGCGAGCAAAGGCCAGATATCTTTGCCATCAATCACGCGGTCGTCAGGAACGTCACCGCCCGCAAGTCTTGTCAGCGTCGGCAGCAAATCCATGCCGGTGATTGCTTCGTCGGATTCTGTGCCCGCGGGAATTGTTCCCGGCCAGCAAGCGACGAAGGGGACTCGGACGCCGCCTTCGAGAGTCGAGCCTTTGCTGCCTTTCAACGGGCCGGCACTGCCGCCTTTGCCAGTGTTGGGGCCGTTGTCCGACGTGAAGATGACCAGCGTGTTCTGATCGAGTCCAAGTTTCTTCAGGGACCGCAGAATCTCGCCGGTGCTCCAGTCGAGTTCCTGAATGGTGTCGCCATAGATGCCTCGTTTGCTGCTGCCCACGAACTTTTCGGACGCATGCAGCGGGATGTGCGGCATGTTGTGCGCCAGGTACACAAAGAACGGCTTGTCTTTGTTTTCCGTGATGAAGCGAATGGTCTCACGCGTGTATCGTTGAGTGAACTGCGTCTGGTCCGCGGGAACTTCAATGACGATGTTATCTTCAATCAGCGGACATGCAGCCGTCTCCCGCTTAAGAATTCCATCACACGTGTAGCCTTCCCGATAAATGCAGTCCAGTGCATACGTCTTGATCGTCGGGTCGTAGAACTGGCTGTTGGATGACGGTGTTCCGTACCAGTAATCAAACCCGTGGTTCAGCGGCTGAAACATGTCCTGGTTGCCCAGATGCCACTTGCCAATGATGGCGGTCGCGTAGCCTTGCTCCTTCAGCAGTTCCGGCAACGTGACCTCATCTGGGTTCAGCCCGTGGTTGTTGCGAGGAAACAGGACGCCGCCAATACCTACCCGAGTCGAATGGCTGCCGGTCATCAGCGCCGCGCGAGTCGGAGAGCAAACGGCCGAAACATAAAAGCTGTTGAACTTCGCTCCCTCAGTCGCCATGCGGTCGATATTTGGTGTGGCAATATCCTTGGCCCTGAAGCACGACAGATCGCCGTATCCGAGATCATCGGCCAGGATGACGATTATATTTGGGCTCGTTTGGTCTGCCCTCGCATCACCGGGAGAAACCGCTGCCACGCAAAGCACTGAAAGGCAAGCGATGAGCGCTCCCTGGATGACTGACCGAACTCGCTTATTCATAGGAACTCTTTTGCTGTGCATGTTAGCGTCCCTTCTTCGATTGATTCTGCTTCAGTGCGGGGTCGGTGTAGGGCAGATACTTTGGATGTGGAACGTAATTGCCTTTACCTTTCTCCCAGCGGAAGGTTTCGCCTTCGACGACCAGATCGCGACGCGAGTTGAGCTTCGGTTCTGGCTCGGCAAACTCGGTCGGTGCCGATTCCCGCCGCCTGGTGATGACGTCCGCGTACTGCGGATCAGAAGCGAGATTGTTCCACTCGTGCGGATCCTCCTTGACGTTGTACAGCTCCTGGTTCTTGTCATCGTAATGAATGAAACGCCAGTCGCGATTCATCAGCGTGTATTCGCCGGGGTTGATGTACGGAAGGTAGACGGTGCGGTCGTTTGCTTCGGCGGGCTCTTTCAGCGTCGATGCCAGCGAAACGCCTTCGAGTTTTTGGCGCGGTGCAGGAAGGTTGCATCGTTCAACCAGCGTTGGGTAGATGTCGATCAGGCTGACGGTCACGTCGGTGCGTTCACCTTGGGCGACGCCGGGGCCGGCCCAGACGAACGGCACGTTGGACGTTCGTTCCCACAACGTGTGCTTGCCCCACTGGCCTTTTTCGCCCAGGTGATAACCGTGGTCACTCCAAAGCACGACGATGGTATTGTCGGCATAGGGGCTTGATTCGAGCGCGTCCAGAATCCGCCCGACCATCGCATCGGCGTAGCTGGTGCAGGCCAGGTATCCGTGCAGAGCGTCCTTCCAGGCTCCCATTGCGACGAGCTTGTCGTAGTGCACTTTCTTGCGATTCTGGCGTTGCTTACGAATCTTGTCAGGTAAATCTGCCAAGTCATCTTCTTTGAACGCCGGAGTCTCGATGGCGTCTCGATCATACAGATCAAAATATTTTTGAGGACAGTAATTGGGGTAATGAGGAGCATAAAAGCCGCAGGCCAGGAAGAACGGCTTGTCGTGTTTTTGCTTCAGTTGCTCGATGGCCCAGTTTGCGCGGATCGTGTCGGCCATTTCGTCTTCCTGTTCGTTCGGAATCGCTCCCCATTCCAGGAACAGTCCGCCGGTAATCTCTTTGCCTTTGTTGTAAACACTTGCCGGAAAGGGTTGCGGCACGGGTGTGTCGCTGCTCCACGATTCCAGCGCCCAACCGCCTTCACGTTGAAACTGATTTCGCAGAAAGAATTCTGTCCAACCGCGCTGGTCGATCGCTCCGGCTGGATGATGAAACAGCTTGCCAGCGCCCAGCGTGGTATAACCCGCTTTCGCGAAACTTGTTTGCAGCGACTCAATCTCCGGATGATGCACAAAGTAATTCGGAGTCTCGTAGCAACCGGTTGTCGAAGCGTACTGGCCAGAGAAGATCGCCGCGCGACTGGGCGCACAGAAGACTCCGGCGGTATGAGCGTTGGTAAAGCACACGCCACGCCGATTGATGTTGGGGGTAACCGCGTTTGGCCGAGAGTCGAGACAGCCAACAAAGTCGTTCATGTCGTCGACCGCCAGGAAGACGACGTTCGGCTTGGTGTTGTCAGCGCTGACCATCGCGGTAGGTAGCGACGCTACACATAACGCGGTCAGCAGCATCAGGGACTTCAAGTTGAATCTCATGTCGGTTTCTCAAATGGGTATAGGTTTGGACGATCACGCAATCGCGGCAATGAAAGGCGTCACATTGGCGGAGATGCCTCGCAGCAGGGCAATCATTTTTCATCATCTTCCAGCGGTCGATTTCCCTCGAAAGCTCCCCACATCTGGCGTTTGGCGTACTCTTGGTCCGCTTCGTAGACGCTTGGGTCGTAGTCAGGATTGAGCTTGGGGATGCGCGCACCGACGGCCTCGAAATAGTCCATCATCTGTGTGTACATTTCTTTGTGTCGCTCGGGGTGTTGTTCCGCGATGTTGTTCACTTCACCCATGTCAGTCGACAAATCAAACAACATGGGAGTGGTTGGGCTGTCATAGAAGTGCAGTAGTTTCAAATCGCCGGAAACGACGGCCGAGTGCGGCATGCCGGATCGATAGTGTGGGTAGTGAATGTACAGATTGCGATTCAAAAACGCGTCGCCCGGCTGTTCACCCGCCATGTACCCGGCCAGACTCACACCGTCGATGTCTTTTAACTCACTTGGATCGCCACCTGCCCAATCGACGAAGGTTGGCAGGAAGTCATAGTTAACGACGTTGCCGGTGAAGACAGAACCCATTTCGATCCCCGGGCCTTTCACGATCATTGGAACACGAATGCCGCCTTGCCAGACCCACCATTTGGCAGCATGGTGAGGTTGCTTCATCTTCGGATCGAGAAGCAGCTCTTTGTGTCGATATCCATTGTCGGATACGAGAACGACGTAAGTGTTGTCCTCAATGCCCAAAGCGTCGATCTTGTCGAGCACGGCTCCGATCCGTCCATCCAGGTCTTCGGCCATTCCCAGCCAAAGTGCTGGGTCATCACCCAGACGGATCGTATCTTTGTCCTTGTTGTTGGCTTTGTACCAAGCCTGGACAAGTGGATGATTGGCATACTTTTCACGCGTCGCCGGCAAACACTCACTGAATGCATGCATCGCGTAGTGAGAAATCTGTAGGTAGAAGGGTTTTTTGGCTGCGACCTGTTCTTCCATGAAACCGATCGCCTTCTCCGTCGTGCTGAACATCAACTTCGGGTCGGTTAGCTCTTCGGGCAATCGTCGCGGTTTCTTTTCCCAATCCTTCGCGAAAGACGCAAGCGTATTGCCGGGCTTGTTGTCCGTATTGCCGTCGTGAAGCACGTAACCTTCGTCACCCGGATCACCCCGCATGTGCCATTTGCCAACGTGAGCACTGACGTAACCGAGCGGCTTCAGGGCTTCGGGGATCGTCATTGTGCCCGGATCAATCGTCTGGTCCGCGACACAGGGGACGACGGGAAAGTTCTTGTATTGGCGGCCTTCGTCGTAATACTCCTGCCCGCGGGAGTTCATGTAGACGGTGTATCCATTACGCGGCGACGACTGTCCGGTCTGAACACAAACTCGCGATGGAGAACACTGGGGCGAAGCATACGCGTTGCGAAACTTCATGCCTTCTTTGGCCAATCGTTCGATGTTCGGCATCTCAAGTGCTGGCATCCGAGAATTCGGCAGCGAATCATCCATCGCGACTGGCGTCCCATTCCACGCCCAATCGTCGATGAACAGCAACACGATGTTCGGCTTTATTGTCTCGGTCTGTTCCGCCCGCGCACACTGGCATGCCAACAGAACTGCGAAAAGTGCCAGCGAAAGTCTCATAGTTGTTCTCCAGGAATTTGCGTTCATATGCGATCGATTCTCTAGCGATGTATTGGGAGTATTCAGCATCTTCAGGTGTACGTAAAACAGTCAGTCCTCGTTGAACACGTCGCTGGTGACGACGAGTTCCACCAGATCGCGGAGTCCATTGCCTCTCACCTCGAGTTCATCGACGATGGTCTCAACTGCCGGACGCTGCTGAAACCCCACTTCGCGGCCGAGTGCATACGTCAGCATCTTTTCGGTTAGGCACTTCGCGAATGTCGTCTTCTGCTTCAGAAGTAGTTGTTTTAGCTCGGCGATGTCATCGAATGATTCTCCACTCGGTAGCGTTCCCGCCGTGTCCACGATGCTAACCAGCGTTCCGGAATCATTGCTGTATCGGTGACGAAACGAACCGATCGGATCGAAACTCTCCAGGGCAAAACCAATCGGATCGATCTTGCGGTGGCATTCGGCGCACGTGGCCACATTGCGATGTTTGGCAAGCTGCTCGCGAATGGTCGTCGCTCCCCGAATGTCCGGTTCGAGCGGCTCGACATCCGGTGGAGGCGGCGGAGGCGGTGAGCCCAAAATGTTCTCCAGCACCCAGATGCCGCGAGTCACGGGAGACGTCTCGACTCCATTCGACGTCGCCGTCAGCACACTTGCGTGACCGAGTAGCCCTCCGCGAAGTGATTCCTCCGGCAATGTCACACGACGGAATTCGTCCCCTTGAACGTTTGGCAATCCATAGTGTGCGGCCAGGTAACGATTGGCGAAGGTAAAGTCGGAATTGATGAAGTGTTCGATTCTCAGGTTGTTGTGCAGGACTTCCGCAAAGAACAACTGAGTTTCGCGCCGCATCAGGGGCTCAAGCTGCCGATCGTAGTAGGCGGCAAATTTTTGCGTGTCCGGTGGCATTGACCCAAGTTCATGAAGGTGCAGCCAACTGTTCGTAAAGTTCTCGACCAGGGCTTCCGAACGAGGGTCTTGCAGCATCCGGCGGGTTTGGGCGAGCAACGTTTCTTGCTGACTGAGCTTGCCGTTGGCAGCAACACGAAGCAGCTCGTCGTCCGGCATGGAACTCCACAGAAAGTAAGACAGCCGCGATACAAGTCGGTAGTTTTTGTCTTCGCTTAGCCCCGAGTCGGGCGGAGTTTTCACGTAGAGAAAATTGGGCGAACACAGGATGGCTTTGCATGTCGTCGTGAAAGCGGCTTGCTCAGATTCTCCACCGTCAATTCGCGATTGGTAAAAGGCTTCGTATCGAGCGGTTTCCGATGTCAATGTGGGTCGACGAAACGCGCGATAGAGAAACTCTGCCAGTGATTGTGAACTTGGGTTCGCCAAAAGATCGGGCTTCGATGAATCGCGGGGTTCTGGTCCGGCAATCTCCATCTGATGGACTCGCATCCGAGGCCCTTCGTACGCGTCGGAGATCCAAACGTCGAGAATCTCGGACGGCTCCGTGGAGAAGACGTCGAGCCAATTGGTGTTTTTTGTTTCAGGATGAAACTTCTTCACCAGTCGCACCAGGGATGCTCTGAAGTTGATTGGCCCATTGGCGTAGCGAATGACCGGCACGAATCCCTTGTCCAGCCAGGTGCGGAACTCGTAGACGCGTGGATGATGGTCAGCCAGCGGGACGGTCGCGACGATGCGATCGGATGCGTTCTGTCCTGCCCCGGGACGAGCCAAATTGGGGTCCGTCGCAATGATTTGAATCTTGATCGGTTCTTCCCGATCGAGATTCAGGGCATTGCGCGGATAGGGGTGCTCACGATGAATGCCTTCGGCTTTGACACGGATGGTGTAGTATCCATCGGCAGGAGCACCACGAAATCGTTTTGCATGCAGCCTGGAAAGATCGGGATCACTGTGGGCGACATCAACGTATTTTCCGGTTGGATTGACAACAAAATTCTGCTCCGGTCGGAACAGAAACCTGCGTCTGCTGAAATCTTCCGCTCGCAATGTTTCGTGGATTGGGGCAACGACTTGCCGAGATTGAATCGCCTTTTCAATACTTTCAGACGCTGCTTCTAAGTAACACTGCATCAGGTAGTCTGAGAGCACTAAACGTTCACCAACGTTGTCAAAGCCGTCGACTCGATCGTCCGCGGGAAATGCGGTCGTTGGATCGAACGATTCCATGTTCACGCCCAGTAAATCGCGGATCGTGTTTCGATATTCGTGACGGTTCAACCGCCGGAATCTTTGTTGGCCAGCGGTCGCAAGTGCCTCGCGTGCGAACTGAAGGTTTCGAGTTAAACCAGCGACGAATTCTGTCGTTTCCTCACTCGTTGGTTGCGGTTCATCTTCAGGTGGCATCTCACCCCGATTCACGGCGTCGAGAACTTCCTGCCAAAGCTCGGCGGATTCGTGATCTGTGATTTCATCGCTGAGAACATCAAATCGTCGGTCTGCGTTCTGTTCGTCTTTGCCGTGGCAGCGAATGCAGTGTGCTTGCAAGTAGGCAAGCGTCTTGATTTTCGGTTCGCCTGCGTGCAAAACGGAGGAAGGCACAAGCGACGCGAAGGTCATTGCAAACACAAAGAATGCGAACCTCGATCGATCGCACAATCGGGACAAGCAGTGCATTAGCGAAGCCCCTCCAGTGTTCCTGTGGAGGTTCCGAAACGATCGGACTCGACACCAAAGCGTTGCAACATCGAGAGATACAGATTGCACGCTGGCGTCTTCGAGCCGCTTGCTGCCGGATAGGATTGGTGCTGGCCATGCTGGAAAC
>CAXBHV010000303.1:0-7192 GCA_963974855.1 uncultured Rhodopirellula sp.
GGACGTTTTCAGCTGTCGGCCATCACCGGTGACGGAGAAGGAACTTCGATACCAGATGATCTAATCAAGGTCGCGAAAAGGCCGATTGCTGAATGGTCCAAACGCGATCGCAGCGAAGTACTCGACTACCGAGTCAAGCAAGACGCCCGCAGCAGCAAGCTCGCGCGTGACATCACCAAACTCAAGAAACAGATTCAAGCGGTTGTTCCGGACACAACTCTCGTGATGATCGAGTTGGAGAAGCCGCGAATGTCGACGGTCTTTGAGCGAGGCGACTACCAAAAACCGGGCGAGGCTGTGCAACCGGGGACCCCGTCAATTCTGCATTCCATGCCCGAGAGTCCGCGGAATCGTCTGGATCTTGCGCGGTGGCTGGTATCGCCGCAGAACCCGTTGGTTGCCAGAGTCACGGTCAATCGTTTGTGGGCCGAGTTGTTCGGGCAAGGAATCGTGACGACGCTCGAAGACTTTGGCGTGAAAGGGGAACCACCGTCCCATCCCGAATTGCTCGACTGGTTAGCGGTCGAATTCGTGGAAAAGGGTTGGTCGACAAAACAACTTTTGAAAACGATTGTGATGTCGGCGACATATCAACAGTCGTCCCATCTGTCGGAGGAACTGCTCGAAAAAGATGATCGCAACCGACTGCTGGCACGTGGGCCGCGTTTCCGCATGGACGCAGAAATGATTCGCGACAACGCACTCGCGATTTCAGGCCTATTAAGTCTGAAACAGTTCGGTCCACCGATTCGTCCGTATCAGCCCGATGGTCTTTGGATCAAAACGGGTGGAACCGCTTATCAATACGAAGTCAGTCCCGGAAGTGAACAGTACCGCCGGGGAATCTATGTCGTCCTGAAACGTGGATCCCCCTACCCAAGTTTTGTCAACTTTGATGCCACCGCGCGGCTGGCCTGCACGGTCAGGCGATCACGTACCAACACCCCACTTCAGGCGCTGACGTTACTGAACGATCCGGTCTATGTCGAAGCTGCAAAGTCACTGGCAGACCGCGTCTTGGCCGAGAAAAAGGATGAGCTGCTGGACATGCAAATTGACTTCGCGTTCCAGCTTTGTACCGCACGCAAGCCAACCGAGACAGAACGCCATGTATTGGCAGATCTTTATCGCAGCCAACTCGAAGAACACGCCGAACAATTCCCCAAATCAAGCCGCGAGCAGGCTCAGTCGGACGCTTGGCGTAGCGTGGCCGCCGTCCTGCTGAACCTGCATGAAACGATCACGAAAAACTGACACACGCGGATATCTATCTTCCGATGGACCCATGGCAAAGAACCGATGACGCATCACAACGAAGTTCACACTGATCGCCGAGAGTTTTTGAACACCTGCGGGATCGGGTTCAGTGGGATCGCACTGGCATCGCTGCTCGGTGACGAGGCGCTTGCGGCACCCGGTCAAACTCATTTTGCTCCGCGAGCGAAACATGTGATCTATTTGCACATGATCGGTGCACCGTCGCAGCTTGATCTGTTCGAGGAGAAGCCGGAACTGATCAAGCGGCACAACGAGCCATGCCCACCGGAGGTGACCAAAGGCCGCGACTTTGCCTTCATCGGTAAAACTTCGACGCTTGCGGGTTCTCCCTGGAAGTTCTCTCAACACGGCGAGAGCGGGCATTCGTTCTCGGAACTGCTGCCCAATCTAGCGGAAGTCGCCGACGAACTGGCCTTCATCCGCTCGGTACACACTGAAGAGATCAATCATGCTCCGGCGCAAATGTTCTTGCATTCAGGATTCGGTCAAGGCGGCCGTCCCAGCCTTGGATCGTGGGTGACCTACGGACTTGGGTCCGAGAACGAAGACTTGCCTGGGTATGTGGTGCTGCTTAGCGGGCCTGCGGGCGGAGCGGGCACCAGTTTGTGGTCGACCGGCTTTCTGCCCAGTGTTTATCAGGGGATTCAGTTCCGGTCGCAAGGGGATCCGGTACTGTTTCTGACCAACCCCGAAGGGCACACCCAGAAGCGAAGGCGGCGAGAGCTGGATGCACTGGCTCAGCTGAATCAGCAGCAGTCCGTGGCCACGGGGGATCCCGAAATCGAGACACGGATCCAGCAATACGAGATGGCGTATCGAATGCAGGCATCGGTTCCGGAATTGATGAGCATCGATGGTGAGACGAAAGAGACGCTTGAGCTCTACGGAGCGACCCCAGGCAAGGCGTCGTTTGCTAACAATTGTTTGCTGGCCCGGCGGCTGGTCCAACGAGGTGTTCGGCTGATTGAGCTTTATGATTCGGACTGGGACCATCACAACAACCTGGAAACACGGTTGACGAAAAAGTGCCAAGAAACCGATAAGCCGATCGCCGGACTGATCCAAGACCTGAAGCGGCAAGATCTGTTAAAGGACACGCTGATCGTGTGGGGATCCGAGTTTGGGCGGACGCCATTGCGACAAGGCGGTAGCGTCAACGACAAAAAACTGTCCGGTCGCGATCATCACAAAGACGCGTACACAATGTGGCTGGCCGGGGGCGGAGTCAAAGGGGGCGCAAGCTACGGTCAGACCGACGACTTTGGAATGGACGTCATCGAAAACGCCGCGCACGTGCATGACCTAAACGCTACGATCCTACATCTACTGGGCCTCGACCACGAGCGACTGACCTACCGCTACCAGGGGCGTGAATTTCGCTTGACCGACGTCCACGGAAACGTCATCCATGACATCCTCACATGAGAAAAATACAGGAGTAAATAATGATAAATCGCGTTTTACCAATCTTGTTTGTAATTGCCTTGCCTTTCGTCGTAACAGCGCGAAGCCAGGCGGCGGATCCCGCCTTCGGAAAACAACCGAACATAATCCTGATCATCACCGACGATCAGGGATACTATGACTTGTCTGGTCACGGCAACCCTCACCTGGCCACGCCGAACCTGGACAAATTACGAGAGGAAAGCCTGCGATTTACTCGCTTTCAGGTGAGCCCAACTTGCGCACCGACTCGCTCGGCGATCATGTCGGGACGAGCTCCATTCTACGTCGGAGTGACTCACACGATTCTCGAACGCGAACGCATGAAACTTGGCGTGCCGACAATGCCAGAGATGCTTCAAGACGCCGGCTACACAACCGGAATTTTCGGTAAGTGGCACCTCGGTGATCAAGATCCCTACCGGCCGGATCAGCGTGGGTTCGACGAAGTCTTCATGCACGGTGCTGGTGGAATTGGCCAGTCCTACGCAGGCAGTTGTGGCGACGCGCCCGGCAACAAGTATTTCGATCCAGCGATCCTGCACAACAACACGTTCGTCAAAACCAAAGGGTTTTGCACCGACATCTTCTTTAGCCAGGCGACGAAATGGATGGAGGGCCGCAAGAACGAAAACAAACCATTCTTTACTTACATCACGACCAACGCGCCACACGGGCCGTTCATCGCGCCTGACTCGTACAAGAAGAAGTTCATCGATGCTGGGTTTGATTCGAGCACCGTTGGCTTTTATGGCATGATTGAAAACATCGACGATAATGTTGGGCGTTTGACAGCGAAGCTTTCCGAATGGGGCATCGAGAAGGACACGCTGTTGATCTTTATGACCGATAACGGACCATCGGCATCGAACTACAACGGCGACCACAAAGGCAAGAAAAACAGCGTCGACGAAGGCGGAACCCGAGTGCCAAGTTTCTGGCGCTGGCCAGGCGTCCTGGAGGCGGGCACGGATGTTGATCGGATCGCCAATCACTACGACATCCTGCCAACTTTCGCTGATATTGTTGGCGGGAGCCCAAAGGAGCAGGATCAGTTACATGGTCTTAGTCTGGTGCCCCTGCTGAAGGATGCAAAGGCACCTTGGGAAGATCGCTTTCGAGTGTTCCACAAAGGACGCTGGGGCAAAGGACAAGCTGCGAGTTCACGGGACGACGGCTTTGCAGTTCGGAATCAGAAATTCCGGCTTGTGGGGCGGAATGCCCTCTACGATATGGAACAGGATCCATCGCAGAAGACGAACGTCATTGCGGATCATCCCGAACTCGCCAAAGAGATGAATGCGGTTTACGACAAGTGGTTCGACGGTGCGCTTCCCAACATGGTCAACGAGGACGCTCCTCTGACTGGCCACAACACGTTTCACTTGATGTACTGGAAGCAATACAACATCGAGATTCCTCCTGTAACGGAACGCAAGCCGAGGCTGCCGAACAAGAGACGGCAGCAGAGGAATTAGGCTCTGCAATTCTGTAATCGTTCACCGATGAGCATAGGGTACGATCCATGAAATATATACGTATCATCAACACATCGAAAGTCCAACCCATAGCGATGAGTGTCATGCTTAAGAATCTGTTTATTGCTTTGATTTTGTTGCCGTCTCCGCTGGTCCTTGCTGAGTCCAGCGTGGTCGCTGATGAAGTCAAACGTCCCAACGTGTTGTTCATTGCCGTGGATGATCTGAATGCATGGGTCACCCATCTGGGCCGTAATCCGCAAGCCAAGACGCCGAATATCGATCGCTTGGCGAAGATGGGAACGACGTTCAGCCGCGCGTACTGCGCGGTACCCGCTTGTAACCCAGCTCGCGCTGCCTTGATGACCGGCCAACGTCCCTGGACAACAGGCTGCTACATGAACGGGGACCCATGGAAGAAATACACCACCGAAGGATTTGGGCTAAGCAACCAGTTCAAACAAGCGGGATACCATGTTGCCGGCGCGGGAAAAATCTACCACAGCCAAACCTATCACCCATCGGAGTGGTCGGAATACATGGACCCCAAAAGCTATTCGTTGGACGGGCCCCGCGTTCAGAAGTACGAGGGATATCACGAACCGCTGCCGCATGATCTGAAGGACGATGATCTCGGGGACTGGCACGTCGTCAACTGGTGCATCGAACAACTGCAACAGAAGCACGACAAGCCGTTGTTTCTGGCATGTGGTCTCTACAAGCCGCATCTTCCCTTTGCTGTTCCGCGGAAGTATTACGATTTGTTTCCACGTGATCAAATCCAGCTGCCACCGCATCGTGAAGACGACCTCAGCGACATTCCGCCGGCAGGCGTCAAGATGGCTAATCCCAACGGCGATCACGCCAAGTTCTTGAAAAGTGGTCGTTGGAAAGACGCCATCCAGTCCTACTTGGCAACCTGTGCCTACACGGACATGAACATCGGCCGTCTATTGGATGGACTTCGAAACAGTCCGCATGCCGACAATACGATCATTGTTCTGTGGGGCGATCACGGTTGGTCATTTGGCGAAAAGAGTCACTGGCGCAAATTTGCCTTATGGGAAGAACCGACACGAGCTCCGCTGATCTGGGTCGCGCCCGGCGTCACGAAAGCGGGGACCGTATGTGAGCGGCCGATTGACTTCATGACCATCTATCCAACGCTTTGCGAATTGGCTGGCATCGAGATCCCCCAGCACGTCGAGGGCCGGAGCGCTGTGTCCTTATTGCGTGATCCGTCAGCCATGTGGAATGAGCCGGCCATCACGACGCACGGTTACAAGAATCACGCGGTGCGTACGCAAACGCATCGATACATTCAATATGCCGATGGCAGCGAAGAATTGTACGATCATAGAAATGACCCGTACGAATGGACGAACCTGGCCTCGCAACCTGCATCGGCAGCCGTGATCCAGGAACTGAGGGCTCACCTGCCGACTCGCAATGCCAAACCACCTCAGCAGAAACGAACCAAGTGATGTCGATACGGCGATCTCGACTCCGCAGTCACTCGTGGTCGCGATCCGGTCTTTCAGACTCGTCCGGTCAGCGTCTGATGGAAATTCCTACATCATAAAATTCCGGACTGGTTCGGCTACTCAGGCGACGATTGCCATGCCGTCCCCTGATCACAGGGGTGTCAGTCGACGCCGAAAAGGCACGAAAAAAACCGCGTCGGACATTTACTAATCGCGTCAAACGAGGGCGTTCACGTACTCATGGCGGACGGCCTCATGGCGGACGGCGCGGTCAAGTTCATTACCGATTCGAGTGATGCGGGTAGCGGCGTTATGGCCGCACCAGGCGGAGCAGTGGCCGGTTCGCCAAGCAGCTATGGGCTATGGGGATCCTCCCGCACCCAAGAAACAGGGAGCTTTAGCAAGCTCCACTACATTAAAAAAACAAATCTTAGATTAGACGAAGCCCTAGGTACAACACAGTGGCCGTGTCCGGATCCCGACAAATTGCATTGAGCGTCAGTTCGTGCTAAGTCCACCATCCACGATAAACACGGAACCAGTCGTCCATTTTGCACTTGGCGATGCGAGATGCACAGCAAGTTGTGCAACATCTTCAGGCTCACCCAATCGTCCCAGAGCGAATGATTGCTGGACAAACTTGTCATACTCCGCTTTTCGTTCTGGTGAAAAACTGGCAATCATGTTAGTTGTCAGCGGTGTTTTGATCGTCCCCGGTGCAATGGCGTTTACTCGGATTCCCTGAGAACCAAGTTCAAGAGCCAAAGCCTTTGTAAGCGAGTTCAGTCCCCCTTTTGTCATGGCGTAAACTGACGCTGGCCGTCCAGGAATCAATCGATGTGCTGACGTTGAGGAGATATTGATCACATTTCCTTTCACAGTGGTCAACAGCGGAAGAAACTTTTGAGTCAACAGATAGGGCGATAAGAGATTGAGGTGCAACTGACTGAGTAGCTCCTCGTTGGTCACGTTTGCCAGTTCAGTGAATCGAGCCATTCCCGCATTGTTGACGAGCACATCGAGCCCGCTCCACGTTTGAGCGATCTCTGACTGGAGCTTGCCAGCAGACTCTAAGTCGGTGAGATCCACTGCCGTGACCGAAACGTTGACGCCGTGGGATCGACATGCTTCCGCAGCGGCAATTAACTTTTCCGGGTTACGTGATACCAGCCACAAATCGGCACCTTCACTGGCAAATGCTTCCGCAATGGCAAGACCGATACCATCGCTCGCCCCAGTGACCAATGCCTTCTTTTTCTCGAGACGACGTTCTACCATTTAGATTTTTCCTTATCGTTCCTCGTCATTCAAACCTTTGTCACGCGTCACCACCATGCAGCAATCATCGATTACCAGTCAAGTCGATTGCGGAGCCAGAGTATCTGTGCCGTGTGGTGCTGTCCGAATGGGCTGTTGATTGAATCGAAATGTAAATCGTAGTGGTGAGCCGTGGGCCGTGGGCCGTGGCCGCAAGGCACCGGGTAATACGTGGAATCCGGCCGCTCACGC
>CAXBHV010000304.1:0-7175 GCA_963974855.1 uncultured Rhodopirellula sp.
AGTCATCTATATGGGGGTCACGACAGCGGAGGTTTGGACGCGATCGCTGATCGAAAACGGCAAATCCCCCGACACGCCGGTGGCGATCGTCCGCCGCTGTAGCCACCATGACCAGCAGACGTTTCGCTGTCGTTTGGACGAGGTGGCGGACCGATTGAGTCCGGCCAACAAGATTCGCCCCCCCGTGATCGTGATCATTGGTCCGGTCGCGGAATTGACCGAAACGCGAAATTGGCTCGAGCAACGGCCGCTATTCGGCCAAACCGTCCTGGTCACGCGGCCCATCGATCAAGCCGAAGAACTCGCCACGCCGCTGCGTGACCTCGGAGCCACGGTGCTGGTCCAACCGGCAATCCAAATTGGGCCGCCCCAGGATTGGGCGGAGGTGGATGCGGCGATCGGGTCGCTCGCCGATCAAGACTTTGTGATTTTTTGCAGCCGAAATGGCGTCCAATACTTTTTGGATCGTGTGCTCGAGTTGGGACACGACATGCGGATTTTTGCGGGCGTCCAATTGGCGAGTGTAGGAAAACAAACTGCCGCCGCGCTCGCCGATTTTCATCTGCTCGCCGATCTGATTCCCAACGACTTTCGTGCCGAATCGTTGGTTGATGAATTGAGCGGTCGTGTGGCGGGCAAACGCGTCATCTTGGTGCGGGCCAGTCGTGGTCGCGACATTCTCGAAGAATCGCTCACGCAGGCCGGTGCCGATGTCACGCAAGTGGTAGCCTATTCGCACACTGATGTAACAACACCCGATGCCAAAATTTTGCAAGCGGCACAACAAGGACGGATCGATTGGATCACGTTGACCAGCAGTGCCACGGCGGAAAGCGTGCATCGCATGTTGGGCGAATCGATGAAACAAGCGAAGATCGCAAGTCTCAGTCCGATCACATCGCAAACGGTGCGTGATCTCGGGTGCACGGTCACGTGCGAGGCGGATCCGTATACGATGGAGTCGCTTGTCCAGTCGCTGTTGAAATTCAATTTATCTTAAACGAGGGAAGGCGAGACGATGATTCCAAAGCCGTACAAACAGATGCATAAAAGTTATCCCGAGTACATGCAGGCATATGAATCATTTGGCGAGGAGGCGAGGAACGCAGGTCCGTTGTCACCGCGTGATGTGGCGCTCGTCAAGCTAGCTATTTCGCTTGGCGCGGGACTCGAAGGTGCCGCCCATTCCCATACCCGCAAGGCACTCGAAGCGGGGTGTACGCCCGATGAACTGCGCCACGTCGCACTCGTCTCGGCGCCCACGATCGGTTTTCCGACGATGATGCGGGCACGAACTTGGGTCGAAGATGTGCTGGAAAAGCATAGCGATTCAGTGGGCTAGTTCATTGAATTCCTTCGATTCCGAACGATTGCCTCAGCGATCACCTCCGCGGTTACTTGGTGTGGTGCTATGTGGCGGGCAATCGCTGAGAATGGGCCGCGACAAGGCGTCGCTTATCCACGCCGATGGTACCTCCTTTTTGCAACATGCAATCGATCGACTGGGTGATTTATGTGACGCCGTCGTCGTTAGCGGACACACATCGATCCATCATTCCGTCGAAACGATCGAAGATCCGGTGGCTCATCGCGGTCCGGCGACCGGAATCGCGGCGGCGTTAAAATACGCCGATCTGCATGGTTTCGCTGCATGCTTGGTCACGCCGGTGGATATGCCGCGGTTGACGGCGACACATTTGAGTGGGCTGGTGGGGCAATGGCAGAAGCAGGACGAGATCACTGTGGCTGAGTCTGATCGGGTGCAGCCGCTTGTTGGGGTTTATCCCGTTCGTTTCGCTGATCCACTGCAGCGGTTGGCTCAGTCCGAGAGTCGTAGTTTGTTTCGTTGGCTTGGTTCACAAGATCATCATTGCGTGACATTGCCCGCGAGTTGTTGTCACAATGTTAATACTCCGGAAGATTTGACGGATGTCCGCTAAGAAATTTGCATTTAACTCGCCCGATGAGGCGATTGCCGCGATTGCCGATCGATTAAGTGTCGTTGGGGTGGATGCCGAGTGGCCGTCATGTCTGGGCCGCGTGTTGGCGCAATCGGTGACGGCCGATCGCGACAGCCCCGCGGCGGATGTTTCTGCGATGGATGGTTACGCGATCCGGTTGGCCGATCTGCGTCCCGGCGTGACGATCCCGGTTGCCGGCGAAAGTGTTCCCGGTTCGCCTCCGCCGGCGATGTCCGATGGCTCGATCGTCCGTATCTTTACCGGAGCCATCGTTCCAGCCGAAGCCGACGCGGTGGTCAAACGCGAAGACACCGAAGAACTTGAAAACGCGATTCGTTTCCGCGACGTGGCGTTGTCGACCCAGGCGGGCGAAAACATCCGTCGCGCCGGTGAGAATGCAAAGTCGGGCAGCACGGTGTTGCCCGCAGGCGTTTTGGTCAACGCCGCTCATCGTGCGACGATGGTCAATTTCGGTTGTTATCAAGCGAGCGTGTATTCGCCCGTCCGTGTTACCGTGATCACCACCGGTGACGAAGTCGGCGTGTTTGCCGACGAAACTCCTCAGCCTTGGCAGCTTCGCAACAGCAACCAAGTGGCACTCGCGTCGCTAATCGAACCGAACCCATGGATTTCCATTCAAGCGGTTCAGCACGCTCGCGACGATCGCGAAACGCTGCAGCAAACTTTGGCCGCTGCACTTGGCCAGTCCGATGCGATCCTGATGACCGGTGGCGTGTCGATGGGCGATTATGACTACGTGCCGGACGTGGTACGCGATGTCGGCGGGGACGTTGTTTTTCACGGGCTGCCGATTCGTCCAGGCAAACCGATTCTCGGTGCCGCCACCGCAGACGGAAAATTGATCCTCGGATTGCCCGGCAATCCGGTCAGTGCGGTGGTGGGGTGTCGCCGGTTTGCGTTGCCGTTGTTGGCCAAACAGAGTGGGCAATCGGAGTGGTGTCCAGCATCGACGCAGGTGCGGCTTCAATCAGCGGGTTCGAAAACACTGCCACTGCATTGGATGCGGATCGTCAAAATGGTTGCCGCTGGCGTTGCAGAACCGGTCTTCAGCCAAGGCTCAGGAGACCTAGTGTCACTGGGACAGAGTTCCGGTTTTGTCGAAGTTCCCGCAGGCGAATCGGGCGAAGGGCCTTGGGCGTATTACCCATGGTAAGAAAATCACCGCCCACGAAATTTGGCCTTGCTGTGAATGGAATTCAGCGATGAGCGACAGTGTGAATCCGTATCAACCGGTCGCGACGCCATCAGACGCGGTCGCCGCCGCCACCCATGCCGCCGCCGACGGCGATGTGCATTTTTCCTCGAATCAATCGCAATTGCGGTTTGCTGAGTCGCAGTATTTGCTGCGTCAACAGTCGTTTCGATTGTTCTTCGGTTCGCTCGCCATGATCGCGTGCAGCATGTTTGCGATCGCGTTGATCCTGTGGCGATTTCCGAATCCGTTTAGCTTTGTTGCCGCGCTCGTTGGGGCGATGGTCATCTCGACTTGCCTGTATCTGGCCATGGTGCACAGTGCCAAGATGAAGATTCGCGAGCAGTTGCGAACTCATGGATTGGTGCAAGATTACCAGTGCACGATTCGCTTGGATCCCGATCAAGTGGTGTTAACATCTCCGCTTGGAACTTACGCATGGCGTAACGCGAACGTGAAAGTGTATCGGACTCGAAAAGGGGTGCTGTTGTGTCCGGAACCCTTTCTGTTTGTCTTTATCTCCAAGTCGAGTGATTTTAAGGACGCCAGTTACAGCGAGTTTCGCAAGCGTTTGTTTGCCTACAAAGCGACCGTGTCCTCCGCGTCACACGAAAATTTATAGTGTATATTGGTGCCGGAAATTAGATGTAGCGGAAGTCGTCAAGACTTTCGTGAATCGCCGAACAGGTCGAAACTCTTGGCGAGTTTCGCTACCCCAGTGCCCACGAAAATATTCACGGCTTGTTGATTTAATCCAAATGCAAATCGCAACGGTGAGCCGAGGGCCGTAAGGCACCGGGTAGTGCCTCAGACCCGGCCGCTTACGCGTCACGGCTCACTAAATCAACAAACCGTTCACGAGTTTCGCTACAGGAAACGTCATCATGCACTAGGCGATGATGTCGCTTGCAACGTTGCCGTGCACATCGGTCAGGCGGAAATCGCGACCGGCATAACGATAGGTCAATTGTTCGTGATTCAGCCCTAGCAAATGCAGGATCGTGGCGTGCCAATCATGGATGTGACACTTGTCTTGCACGGCCGCGTAACCGTGTTCGTCCGTCTCGCCGTAGCTGAAACCTGCTTTGACGCCGCCACCCGCCATCCAAGTCGTATAGCCCTTGTTGTTGTGATCGCGTCCATCGCCATTTTGTGCTGCAGGCGTACGTCCAAACTCACCACCCCAAATCACCAAGGTGTCTTTGAGCATGTCGCGTTGTTTCAGATCCTTCAGTAAACCGGCGATCGGCTTGTCGATTTCGTTACAACGGTTCGGTAGGTCGGTGGAAAGATTGGTGTGATGATCCCAACCGCCGTGGTTGATTTCAACAAATCGCACCCCAGATTCGACGAACCGACGCGCCAGTAAACATTGGCGACCAAATCGTTCTGTATCGCCCCCGTCAGCGCCGTACATCTTGAGCGTCGCATCGGATTCACCTGAGACGTCCATCAGCTCGGGCATCGTGTCCTGCATCCGAAACGCCAATTCGTACGATTCGATAATGCCTTCGACGCCAGGTTGGTGTTCGTCGCGGCGAAGTTTTTGGTGATTGAGCGACTGGATTAAATCGAGTTGTTTACGCTGTTGCGTGCTGGTGTAACGCGAGTTTTCGATATCGGGAACCGCCGATCCACCGCCGCCGAAACGGCCTCGCGCCATTCCGCCACCACCACCGCCGCGTGTGCCGGCGTTGATCGGAGTGCCGCCATAGATCGCGGGCAAAAACGCACTGCCGTAACTGCTTGATTGCCCCGCAGCAGCACTAAGTGAAATAAACCCAGGCATGCTGTCGTTCTCGGTTCCCAGCCCGTACAGCGTCCAAGCTCCGATCGAGGGACGAACAAACTGGGCCGTTCCCGTGTGCATCTGAGTTTGAGCCGCCGGGTGCACGGGTTGGTCGCAGTGCATCGAGCGAATCAAGCAGAGGTCATCTGCATGCTGAGCAACGCTGGGGAACAGATCCGAAATCCATAACCCGCTGTCGCCTCGCTGCTTGAAATCCCATTGCGAACCCAGCAGCTTGCCGCCATAGCGGCCGTTTTTGCCATGGTCGGCGTTTAATTGCGGTTTGTAGTCAAACGTGTCGACGTGCGAGGGGGCTCCGGTCATGCACAGAAAGATGACTCGTTTTGCCTTTGCAGGAAAATGAGGCGGTTTCGGTGACAGCGGGTTTTCGCTTGCCGTCGGCGCTTTCGCATTCGCCATGCTCGACAGACCTGCGAAGGCCAAGTAGCCAAATCCAGCCGAAACGCTTTGCAGTGCGGCACGCCGCGAAAAGAGATGGGTCATCGGATTGCCCTGTGAACGGTTGACTTGTGAAGGAAAAACGGATTTCAGGTCGATAGCGCAGTCGGAGTTTTCGTAGCGGAAGTCGTCAAGACTTTCGTTGGTTTTGTCGCGTGAGCCAACACTCACGTGTGATTTCCACGACTCCAAAGTGACCTTTGAGCAAATTCATGGGATTGGTCACTAATCCAGATAGCGGAATTCGGCTGATGCGATTAGCGATTGGCAAATTGCCGACACCGTTTTGGTGGCACGCGATTGTCCGCGTCCCGCCACCGGGAAGTCGTCAGCAAACGCACGGATCGTGGAGATTTCGGAAGCATCGGGATCGCGGCTGTATAGCGATCGGAACAGATACCGGAGTTGTTCCTCTGGATTCTGACTCGTCGACAACACTCGTTCAGCCAACGCGTCGGATTGTTGCATCACAAACGGATTGTTCATCATGAATAGCGATTGATTCGGAGTGCTGGACGTTTCGCGTTGCCCGACAATCATGGTCGGTTCGGCAAAATCAAAGACCTCTAGCACGCGAGGTTCTTCGCCTCGGACGATTGGCAAATAGGCACTGCGGAACGTCGCATCGTTCATGTCAAGTCGATCACCTCCGCTGCTGCGGTTTGCGAGTGCTTGGCGAAAGATCATTTGCTGCAATTGAGGTCGTGATCGCAGCATGCGTTCTCGATTCATCGGCCCTCCATTCATCATGTCCATTCCCATTTCGCTGCTGCTGATGAACTGAGCCGGGTTGAACAGATTACCATCACGGACTCGCATGTAGCCAGCCTTGGCCACTTCGGACGCCCGTGGACGATCGAGCTGCAAATTGCCGGAGGCAAACAGGATCGCGTCCCGAATCGCTTCCGCATCCAGTCGTCGTGGTGTCGCACGCCACAGCAGTTCATTATCAGGATCGCTTTCAAAGCTGGCTTGGTCGAATTGCGTGCTCATGCGATAAACACGTGACGTCGCGATTTCACGGACCATCGATTTGATTGACCATCCTGAATCGACGAACTTGACTGCCATCGCGTCGAGCAATTCGGGGTGCGTGGGAGCTTGCCCGGTCGTGCCAAAGTTTTCGGTCGAGCGAACGATGCCTTGTCCGATCAAGTGTTGCCAAATTCGATTTACCATCACGCGAGCGGTGAGCGGGTTGTTGCGGCTTGAAATCCACTGAGCCAGTTCAAGTCGTCCGCTCGATCGCGGCGAGATCTTCGGTGTGTCGTCCTCGCGAAGCACGCTGGGGAATCCACGGGGAACCACCTGCGCGGGCTGAGCGACTTCGCCACGAACCAACACACGAACGTCGCGTGGGTCGTCGGTTTCTTGCACGCCCATGCAATAGGTGATCGGATTGCCCTGTTCATCCACGCCGCCGATGATGGTCGACAACGTTTCGGCTCGCGTTTGCATGCGGATAAAGTTCTGGATGGCATTCGCAGCGTTGCCGTCGTTTTGCCGACGATTGCGGCGATATTCAACCAGTTGTTGCAGCGTTTCCTCGAGTTCGCGATTCAGATCGGCAAGTTCATCCACTGGGATCCGTCGGTCGAAATCGTTCGGATCGTCGATCGGCAATCGCAGCAAGTTGCTCGAGTTGCGATTTTGTACACCGGCAATGTTTCCGTATTTTGACGCGGGAGTCCCGAAATACGCCGTTGTGTTGTTGAAGATCCCGGCCATGGCGTAGTAGTCGGTTTGCGGAATC
>CAXBHV010000305.1:0-7173 GCA_963974855.1 uncultured Rhodopirellula sp.
GGAATCCATGATGAGATGGAAATCATCAAAAAATTTCAACTGCGATTCACTTTCCTGATTTCTCTAAGACTTTTGAATTGGATCCCGAATGCCTTGAAACACTCGGTTCAGCGAGACAAGTGCAAGGTGACTGCGATCTTCAGCAACATTGGAAAATCCGTCCGTCGCTGTCAATTGCCGCGCACCGACGGACGGATTCAAGTCGCAGATTTAGTGCTCCACGATATCGACGCGCTCGCGCCGATCCGCCCCTACAATTGCGTGACGATGCTTACGCTGGAATATGACAATCGTCTGAAGCTCAATCTGCACTACGATGCTCAGTTCGTGACGGCGTCGCAATCGGCAACCCTAATAAACTTTTTCGTTGCCCGTTTGCATGAGAGTATTCAGTCGCGGGTTGCGTGATTTCGAATCCGAGCCATCGTCAATTCGTCGACCGCTGCTCGTTTTTTGCAGGTAATTGTGGCATAGAGATATCAAGCGAGCATCTGCTGACGCACATTGGATTCCGCTTTCCCGCAAGGCATCGAGAGTTTGCTGGCAATCAAAGCGACCGTGGATCCCACGATTATCTGGCGAGGCTAACCGGGGCATCATTATATCGGCGAGTACGTTCAAGCCCTCCGTCGGTTCATCCGTTTGCTTGGCTAAGTCAGCCAATCGCTCTCGCCACGGTTCGATGTCGATCCATTGGACATTGGCTCCGCCGTCACGCATCCAATCCGCCAGTGCGTCTGCGCTCAGCGGATGAGGGTTCGTCAGATGAAAGGTTTTTCCCCGATTCTGTTTTTGTTGAGCCAGGTATACGATCGCCTTGGAGACAAAGTCGACAGGCGTCACATCGAGTTCGAAATCGCGAAACGGAGCTGCGCCGACCAACAAGCAAGCTCGGACAATTTGATGCAACAGATCGTCAACGTTGGCAATTCCGGTCTCGCTGTGCCCCGTCACATGTCCCGGGCGATAGATCGTTACGGGCAACCCACGCCTTCGCGCCTCTTCGAGCATCCGTTCGGTAACCCATTTGGTTTGCGAATATCCGTACAGCAAATCCTCGCATCGCGGCAGTGCATCGAATTCGGTAATCGTGCGTCCACGGTTCGCTTCGGTCGCATGCACTGTGAATGTCGAGACATAGTGCATCGGTTTCTGCTTGCCTCGACAAGCCAGATGCAACAATTCACGCGTGCCATCCACGTTATCCGACTTTAGTGATTCGTAAGGCAGAAGCAAATTCACGTTGGCGCCGTTGTGATAGATCACATCGACGGAGTCAGCTAAACGATCGAATCGCTCCTCGGAAAATCCGAGCCGCGGCTGTGAAAAATCGCTGATGAGGACGCGGATCCTGTCATCGAGATCTCCGTGCTGCAGGCCATACTTAAAAAGCCGCTTCCCCGCGAGTTCGTTTTCGGCACGGACCAAGCAGACGACCTGCGACGAGGTGGTGCCCAGCAACTCATGCAGCAGATGAGCCCCGAGGAATCCTGTTGCTCCGGTCAGCAATACGCGTAGCGACGAGTCAACGTCCACCTCGATTCCGCTGGGAACGATCAAGGGATCGAGTTGGGCTTCACGCTGGAAGTCGATCCGGTCGCCGATCAACGCACTTTCCTCGCTTGTTGGTTTGCAGGGAGTGTCCTTTTCGGATTTATCGAAATTCGACATCAATTCCAGGATCGCGTGACTGAGTTCTCGTACGCTCGGTCCCCGGAGAATGCGATTCATTGGGATTCGCGTTCCCACTGCGGTTTCGATACGATTGATCAGTTCAACCGCCATCAACGAATCGATTCCAACTTGCGTCAGCGATGCCTCGCAATCGACTTTTGCAGGTTCGATGCCGAACACTCCGGCCACTTGGCTTGCCACAAACTCGCACAGAATGTCGAGTCGCTCGTTCGGTGCAGCACTGCGAAGTTGCAATTGCAGGCCTGAGTTCGATGGATTGGGTGTCAAGTCGTGTCGGACGCATTCATACATCGGCAGTGTCGCGACGGCATCGCTAATCTTGCTCAATTGTTTCCAGTCGACCCGTCCGGCACCGATTAACGCGGTGTCACGAAGAATCATTTCTGCGAACACATTAAGTGCTTCACTCATCCGCAACGATTTCAACCCTACGCCATCCAAATACTCGGCGGTTTTGTTGTTTCGAGCGACGAAGCCCGCATCCAGCAGGGCGCCCCAGTTCAGCGTCAGCGCGGGCAACCCGCTCGCTCGGCGATGATGGGCCAGTGCGTCAAGAAAGCTATTCCCGGCATTGTAATTTGCTTGCTTTGTCGCTCCCACCAAATTTGAGAACGACGAGAAACAGATGAAGTGATCAAGCGGCACGTCGCGTGTGGATTGATGAAGATTCCAGGCCCCGAGCATTTTGGGATACAGAACTTTCGCGAAACGTGCTTCGTCCAAATTGGCAATAAAATCATCATCGAGCACCATGGCTGCATGCACAACGCCTTTAAGTGCGGAACCCTCGGCGTGAATTTGCTTTATTGCACGCTCGAGATCTTCTCGCTTGGTCACGTCGCCACGGACATCGTGGATCGTGACGCCCTCGGCACGCAATGACTCGATTTCGAGGGCGGTTTCATCCCGCGGGCCGCTGCGGCTGATCAGTACCAGATGGCGTGCACCCTGGCGGATCATCCATTTGGCAATCTCCCATCCGAAACCACCCGCGCCACCGGTGATCAGGTAGCTGGCATCCGCGCGAAGCAGGTGACCATCCTCGGTACAGGGACCGATGGACAATGCCGACGCAGCCGTTTGATCCGATGGAAACGATAATACATTCTTGCCGGAGTGTTGTCCTTGCGCCATGTACCGAAACGCGTCGACAGCTTCGTTGATGGGGAACACTTTGTGAGGCAGCGGGTGGTAGGTGCCCGATTCGAACAGAGCTGACAACTCAGCAAGAATCGAGGCAATACGACTTGGTCTTTGGTCGATAATTTGAGCCAAATCGATCATGTGGTACGAGATATTGTTCTTAAACGCCGCCAAGCCCACTTTGGAGTTCTCGTAGACATCGATCTTGCCGATCTCTAAGAATCGGCCGAACGGAGCGAGCACCGATAGACTTTTCTGGACAAATTCTCCCGCCAGTGAGTTCAATACCGCATCGACACCCTCGCCAGCGGTCAGATCCATGATCTGATCCGCAAATTCCACCGTTCGCGAATTCATCACATGACGGACTCCCATCGCTTTGAGCATGTCCCGTTTTTCATCGCTGCCCGCGGTGGCAAAAATCTCCAGTCCCAAGTGCTGAGCCACTTGAATCGCCGCTTGGCCAATCCCGCCTGCAGCTGCATGTATCAAGATCCTTTCACCCTGCTGCATGCGAGCAACATGTTTAATCGCAAAGTGTGTCGTCATAAACACGGTGGGCAGCGTGGTCGCTTGTTCAAACGACAGGTTCGTGGAGTGTTTGAACGCCAGTCGGTGATCCACGGTGATGTGGCTGCGAAAGGCATACGGAGCAATGCCCGAGACGCAGTCGCCGCACTGGATGTCGTTCACATTCGCTCCGGTCGCGACGACGATACCTGAGAAATCGTCACCGAACCAAAGCAAGTCCTCGGTCGTGCCGGGATACATTCCCAATGCCTTCATGACGTCTCGGAAATTGATTCCGCCGGCCCTCACACGAATTTCGATCTCATCCGGACCAGGCGAACGTCGGTGGGTTTCGTTCAGCGTCAATTGCTCTAAGACACCCGCCTTAGTCATCTGTAGCTTAAACGCAGTGGTATCGCCGTTTTCAAACACCGCTTTGCTTCGCCGTTGCGGGATTTGGTCGAGCGTCACCCGCTGCAGTCGATTGACAAATCGCTGGCCGTCACGCAGGGCGACTTCACATTCGTCATTCTCAAGAAAAAGTTCATCGAAAACGTCATCCGCTTCAAATCGGCCAGGATTTGAATCGAGATCAATGAGCGTCCAGCGAAACTGACTCGTTTCATTATTCGCAACACGGCAAAAACCAATCAATGGCGACGCGGCTAGGCCGCAGACCGGGTCGTTCTCTCGAACACTTTGCGTCGACCGCGTTACGAAATAAACGCGGGGACTTGTTGCCTGATTGATTTTTTCCAACGCTTGCGAAAGCTGTATGGCACTGAAAACACCGCCGTGTTGGTCCGACTGCAGTTGTTGAATATCGAGCGTTTCAGCGTCGTGGTCGAGAGTCCAGCAATGAACCATCTTTGCAACATTCGCGTCGCCTAAGCCGGTTTCTGCGAAAACGCGTTCGATTTCGTCCGCGGTCCCGCCCGCCAATGTGAACGCCGAATCGTCGGTCCGCGCAAAACGAGAGCCCCGCCGAAGCAAGATGACACGAGACCCTCGTTGCTGGAATTTCGCGGCAATGGATTCGCCCATCCCGCCTTCATCAATAAACACCAATACAGTGGTTTGTTGTGGCGGCACAGCGTCCTCCGGCACAGCGTCCTCCGGCACAGCGTCCTGCGGTGCCACGTCCTCTATCACGTTTGCGCCCTCCGCAATGAAAGCTGCTTGCTCGGTTTCCTCTTCCCGTGGCGAGCTTGTAAACGACTGGACCTCTTTAAAACCACATTCTTTTAACAATGATTCCCACTGCGGACGCTGCAGAAGTGGCGAGCCGTCGCGTTGTTCAAAATCCGTGAATCGCCACCAACCGTCAAGCAGTCCGAATACGTTGTCCCAAATCGGACGCGGTCGCACGACTTCCAAGAAAACAAACATTCCTTGCGAAGCGAGGCACGACTGCACATGAGCAAGTGTCGAGCGAAGATCGGCCGTTGCGTGCAGCACATTGGTCGCAACGATCAGATCGTAACCGTGTCGCTCAAGGCCCTGCGACACTGGATTGCACTGGATATCCAGCGGGCGAAACGTTACGGACGGATGGTCGGCAAATTTGCGTTTCGCATCGGCAAGGAACGAACCTCCGACATCAGTGAAAGTGTACTGCAACCGATCCGGTGGCAATACTTCGAGTAGACTCCGAGTTAGCGATCCCGTTCCAGCCCCGATCTCGAGGACACGAAGGACACGCCGGTCAGGCAACTGTTGGACACTTTTTTCAATCGCCGTTTGCAGTAACTGGTTGAACGTCGGAAAGTCGCCCGCTTGCGTGTAAAACGCATCTAACAATTCGCTCGATCCCTCATGAAACAGGATTTCCAGCGGGTTGATTTCCCCTGACAAGACTTCTGCCAAACGTGGTCCGGTAGCTGCCACTAGCGCCGCTTCCGAAGCGAAACGCGGGTATTGCTTAGCAAGTTGGGCCAATGACGGAACCATCTCAATCCGCTGCAAATCGCGTTTCACTTCCCAGCCGGATTGGTTGCTCTGGAGGGTTTCGTTGAGAGTCAACCATCCAAGCTCGGCACGCATCAATCGATGATGCTCTTCGGCGATGCCTAGCGACTCAAGTACTTGGCCCAAATCAAAACACTCACCAATACCGAAGCACCATCCCAAGTCAACAAAAGCGTTCTCAATCAGTTGGCATACGATCCGTTCGATTCGAGGAGCGAAGTCGTTGTAGTACTCCGAGAGCCCTCGTTCGGCATATCGCTGCGGAATCGCGTCGTTCACTACGGCGATTATCTCATCGATCGCTGCGGATTTTGCTGAACCGTCGACTTGAGCGCCAATCAGTCGCTGAGGTTGCCACTTGAATTGGTGCAAGTGCTGGTCGACACTCACGCCGCCATGAACTTGGTCAACCTTGGCAACGCGGAATCGGGAAATGGACGCGACCGGTTTTCCGCAACGATCGACGACACGGATCGAGTATTCGACGGACGTTCCTTCGACACGCGAGCGAGTTGCGTGGGCCCATAGCTCCGCAGGGATCTCCTGCGTGTGTCGTTGCACCCGTCCGATCGACTCCGGTAGATACATGCCATCGGTATGTTCGCTCCGCTCAGAAACGTTTTGACCATCCGCATAGCGAGTCCCGTGTGTTGCTTGGAAACAGGCATCCAAAACGGCGGGGTGAATGCAGTATCGCGACGTGTCCTCGGCACTTTGACCGGCGATGGTAATTCGCGAGAGAGATTCCTGGCCGGACGATCCCGAGTCCGCTGTCTCCGCATCGCTCCATGCTTCGTCGATTAGCGAAAAGTCGGCTCCAAATCCATAGCCCAAGCCATGCAGATCGCGATACAAATCACCGTGCGTGATTTTGCTTGGCAAACGTTTGCGAAGTTCCTGCAGGTCAATCGTTTGCGACTCACTAGCCGACGGGATCGCGACCAAACGGCCTCGCGCATGCAGTTCCCACGCTGCGGTGCCCGTTGTGCTATGAACACAGAATGACTTGTTTTTTTCGTCGAAAACCACCTGGACTTTAGGAATGGCCGTGTCGGATACGAACAACGCACTGATGCATTCGAGATCTTCGACGACGTAAGAATCGTCAGCGAACAATTCGGCGGCGATCGCCATTCCGATCTCTGCATACCCGGCAGCCGGAAAGACAATACCGTTCCAGATTTGGTGGTCGTGCAAATAGGGAAACAGGTGCGGATCGAGATGGAATTGCCACGTCGGTTGGGCGACGTTCAGTCGCTCACTGAGAAACGGATGCAGTGGCGGATCGATCCGATGGGCGGTGTCGCCTTGATCCAACCAGTACTCTTGGTAATTCCAAGGGTATTGGGGCTGGGGAACGAACTCACCAGAACTTTGATTGACTTCACACCAATCGACGTCGGCTCCATCGAAGGCCAGTTTGGTAAAGTTGGTGGCCAGTTCCAGTGCCGCGTCGGATTTGCGTGTCAGTGAATGAACGATCGTGGCTTCGACTTTCTGACCGGTCAAACAGGCATCGATAGAACTACGTAGTGATGGATGCGGTCCAATTTCCAGGAAGCGGGCTGACCCGGCGGCTGCCAATGTTGCCATGGCCGACTCAAATCGCACCGGCTCACGCACGTTGCGCCACCAATAACCGGCATCCATCTGCGTGCCAGGATATTTCTGGCCGGTGACGGTTGAAACGAAGGGGATCGTTTCGGGTCGAGGATCTAAGTTCGCCAACGCTTCGAGCAAATCATTTTGGATTGGATCCATCTGATGCGTATGGAATGCGTAATCCAGTCCTAGCCAGCGTACGAAATGTCCGTTTTCCTCAAGCCGAGCCCCGATCGCTTTGAGCGGTTCGGTATC
>CAXBHV010000306.1:0-7163 GCA_963974855.1 uncultured Rhodopirellula sp.
GATCAGCGTGCTTGAAATGCGATCGCTGATCCGACGATTGAGTGGCCAATACGTCTCGCGAATTTAGTCGCGGTGCATCTCGCCCGCTCGGCGACAACACAAACCAGATCTATCTCCAATGTCGTCGGCTTTCGTAGCTGCACGCGGCTTCGAGAGGTTGCGGCAAGTAAAAACGTTCGGAATTTTCCGGGCGGCTCGTACCGCTTCGCACCTAGACGAACGCCGGGGCAGCCAATCATTCATCGACAAGCCCCTTATTTGGTAATGAGGCCGCTATTCGGTAATTTGCCCGTCTTTCATCTGGCATGCCCTTTGCTCCTTGTCTTTATCGCCCTGCTGGAACTGGGCAATAATTAACGAACACAAATGGGAACAAGATGGTCTACGTGGGGTGGTATGTCGGATCGGTTATTGGTGCCTTGTTGATGCTGGTTGCCATGACCGTGATGCGTCATGACGAGCGAAAGCACGTCGGACGGTTTGGTTGGATCGTGATCATCCTGCTCTGTCCTCCCCTCGGCTTTCCGCTCTTTCTAATTTTCGCGGGTAAGAAGATATCAGCCGAGCACGCATTGCGTGGCATCGTGCAAATGCCGCCCTGTCCGAGCGTCGAAGTGCACGAACGATGTGGTTTGTCGAGTATTGGTATCCGTCGTGGGCTGGCTCCCTCGACGCCTGGCAATTGTGTCCAGTTGTTGGCCAAGCCCGAAGAAATGTACAAGCATCTATTTGAGTTGATTGACTCGGCAACCGAATCGCTGCACGTCCTTAGCTTCATTATGGCGGACGATGATCTCGGTCATAAAATCATTGACAAACTGGCGGCAAAAGCCCGAGACGGCGTCGATGTGAAATTGTTGGTCGATGGTGTGGGGGCGGTGTTGATGCCCGATGACATGCTGCAAATGGTAAGAGATGCGGGGGGCCAAGCGATGACGTTCAAGCCCGTCACCCGCTTGTCTCGGTTTGCCTATTTGAATTTTCGGAATCATCGAAAACTGGTGATCGCCGACGGGAAACGGGCTCTTGTCGGCGGTGCCAACTTGGTGCAATACGAAATCACCGAGAACCCCGATGAGGATACTTGGGTCGATCTTTGCGTGGCGATTACAGGACCTGCGGCGTGTCAAATCGAAGCGGTGTTTCAATCCGATTGGCGGTTTGTGAATCGAGATCACTCGCTCGACGAAGCGAACCTGCAAGAAGAGTCTCCCTGCCATGGTTGTTTCGAATCGAAGCAATGCGAATCGAAGCAATGCGGATCGGAAAACGGCGGATCGGAAAACGGCGAATCGGATAACGGCGAAACGGTACCCGCGAAATCCGAACAAGACTGTGAGAGCCGTGTCCAAGTAATTCCGATTGGACCTGATGGGCCGAGCGAAGTCATGGAAGATTTGTTGATCACCGCGATTCAGCGAGCAACGAAGCGGGTGTGGATCGTGACCCCCTACTTCATCCCTTCGTCCATCGCGATGCGATCGCTCGAAATGGCGTGTCGACGCGATATCGATGTGCGGATCATGTTTCCCAACGAGAGCGACATGATGCCGGCTGACTACGCACGTTTCGATTACAGTCGCGATTTGCATGATGCGGGGGCCCGTGTGCTGCGGTACCACGATGGCGTCGTGCATACCAAAGCGGTACTGGTTGATGATGAGGTCGCGTTTATCGGCTCTGCAAACTTTGACATGCGCAGTTTTTTCCTCAACTACGAAGTGCTGCTGGCGATTCACGATCCTCGCATCCTCAAACAGCTCGAAGATTGGTACACCGCGCTGGCATCCCAGTGTGATGATCGCAAAGAGCCTGACTCGCTTCGTCGCCGTTTCTTTAGTACCGTCGCTCGGATCTTTGGTTCGGAACTTTAAAGCGTCGGTTACGGATCACTTCCTGCCGCTTGCCGTGTGCAGAGGTGCGGCAGAGGAGCGTGTTTCGGGGGATGTTTGCCAACTCCCTGGTGATTTTCTGTTCAGCGACTAACATTGACGCGAGCCCCCTGTCGGGCTCTTTCTTTGTTTCCTGCTGTGCGTCTTGAAAGCGGTGCAGATGATCTCCACGTTTCTGAAGAAAAACTCTCCGCGGCAAGCATTGCCCGGCATTTCCTTTGTCGCGTTACTGATTTGCGGATTTGCAGACGCCCCTTTTTTATCGGCTCAAGGGGGGGATGGTCTGCGAGCCACCACCACGCTTCCGATCGACCAATTGCGTCAAGCTGACCCCTCGCCGACGCTGCTCGTGGGGGCAGAGGTTGTCACCCATCCCGGTGCGACGCCAAAGGTCATGTCACTGCTGATTGAGGGCACAGCAATCGTCCGCGTGGGTAGCGAATTGGAGGTTCCCGCGGGTGCCAAGCGAGTGGATGTCTCGGGCAAGCGAATTTACGCTGGCTTAATCGATGCATTTCACGAGGTGGATCTGCCCGAGACCCCAGCGGTCGAAGGAAAGGGGTATTGGAACCGAAATATCACGCCGGAGTACCATTCCGCTTGGGTCAGCAGCGACAAACAAGCGGACGACGGCAAACGTCGCAGCCAAGGAATCACCACGCAACTGCTCGCTCCGAGCGGAGGCATTTTGAAAGGCCGCAGTTGTGTGGTGCTGCTGACCGACGCCGATCACCCGCAACGCTTACTCAAAGCCGATGCTTTCCAGCACGCCACGTTGACCGTGCCACGCGGCAAGAAACGCGACAGCTATCCCAATTCACCGATGGGGGCCACGGCATTGCTGCGGCAAGCGCTGTATGACGCGGTTTGGTATCGCGACGCCAATCGCGTTTACCAGCGGAATACGAATTTGAATCGCCCCGAACCGTCGCTGGCACTCGAGCGATTGTCTAATGAAATTGCCGAGGGGCGTTTTCTATTCGATGCGGCCAATGAACGGATGGCGATCCGTGCCGAAGCAATCGCCGATGAATTCTCGCTCGATATCCTGTTGCGTGGTTCGGGACGCGAGTACCGCAGTTTGGATGAAATTGCGGCGACCGGGCGGACGTTTTTACTGCCTGTCGATTTTCCCAAAGTGCTGGCTACCGAGACGCTCGCTTCGATCAACGATTCGACACTCAGCGATTGGATGCATTGGTACTTTGCACCTGAAAATCCCAAACGCTTAGACGCCGCTGGAATCCAATTTGCCTTGACCACCGATGGGCTAGAGGATCCGGGAACCTTTCTGAAGCAAATTCGTGTGGCCGTCGAGCGAGGACTGCCTCGTGATGTCGCCCTGGCCGCGATCACAACCACTCCGGCAAAGATTTTGGGGGTCGAAGATCGTGTAGGTGAAATCAAAACGGGGATGCTTGCCAATTTAGTGATTACCGATGGCGATCTGTTGGACGCGTCTACCAAGGTGCTTGAAACCTGGGTCGCGGGAACTCAGTACAAAATCGGCGAGGATACGGCTGCGGTCGACGATGCCTTGTTGGGTAAATGGGCCACAACGCTGGCGATGAATGGCAAGAACGTCAAGGCAGAGTTGGTGTTTGAGAAAAATGACAAGTCTCTCTCGGGCTATTTTCGCATGGCAAAAAAGAAGAGTGACAAAAAAGCCAAACTTGAAAAGTTGATTCGGCAGCGAGATCGCATCTCGGCTTCGGTCAAACTCCACTCGTTGTCGGACCGGTTTGATCAAGGAGTGTGGCAGTTGACCGTGCTGACGGTAAACGAAGATGACCAGGATTCGCCTCGCTTGATGGCCACGATTCTCTTCCCAAGCGGACAATCTGAAAAATTGACGTTAAAACGCATCGAGGATTCGAAACAGGACACCAAGAAATCGTCCAACGAACCCGCGAAGAAAACGGAGTCGCCCGAGCCAAAACAAGAACTCGCGTCCACATCCGACCCGATCGAATTGGTCTATCCGCTCGGAGCGTTTGGACGCAGCGAAAAGCCAGATCAGCCGCCATTGGTGATGTTTCGCGGGGCGACGGTGTGGACCTGTGGCGACAAAGGGATCCTCAGTCCCTGTGACGTGCTGGTGCGAAACGGCGTGATTGCCGAAGTCGGGCAAAAACTCGCAGTTCCTAAAAACTGTGTGCAGATCGACGCCAAGGGGAAACACATCACTCCGGGGATGATCGATTGCCACTCGCACATGGCAACCGATGGCGGGATCAACGAATCGGGTCAGGCGGTAACGTCCGAGGTGCGTGTCGAAGACTTTATCGATAACACTGACATCACAATCTACCGGCAGTTGGCAGGCGGTGTTACCGCCGCCAATGTGCTGCACGGTTCGGCGAACCCGATCGGCGGACAAAGCCAAGTGATCAAATTGCGTTGGGGTGGAACAATGCAAGAGTTGAAATTTGATGGTGCTCCGCTTGGAATCAAGTTTGCCTTGGGAGAGAATGTCAAACGCGTCTCTTCGCGTTACCCCAATACGCGGATGGGTGTCGAACAGATTTTGCGGGATCAATTTCTAGCCGCTCGGCAATACGAAGCCGCCAACACCGCTTGGAATAACGGCGTCCGCGATCAATTGCCCCCACGACGTGATTTGCAACTCGATGCCCTTGTCGAAATTCAACGAGGCGATCGTTGGATCCATTGCCACAGTTACCGGCAAGACGAGATTGTTGCCACGCTCGATGTGCTCGAAGAATTCAACATCCGCATCGGGACGCTGCAGCATATCCTCGAGGGCTACAAAGTCGCCGACCGGATTGCCAAGCATGGTGCGATGGCGTCCACGTTTGCGGATTGGTGGGCTTACAAGTTCGAAGTTTATGACGCGGTCCCTTACAACGGCGTCTTGATGCACGATGCCGGTATCGTGGTCTCGTACAACAGCGACGATCCTGAACTCGGACGCCATTTGAACACCGAAGCTGCCAAGGCGACCAAGTATGGCGGCGTGCCTGAGCAGGAAGCACTGAAGTTTGTGACTTTGAATCCTGCGAAACAGCTTCGTATTGAGGACCGTGTCGGTTCGATCGAAGTTGGAAAAGATGCCGACCTTGTTGTCTGGAGCGGACGTCCGCTGTCGACCACTTCACGCTGCGAGCAGACTTGGATTGATGGTCGTCGTTACTTTGATGTCGATCAAGATCGCGAGTTGAGACAACGCGATGGTGAGCTTCGTTCGCGTATCATTCAAATCGCCTTGCAAGAACCGAAGCAGGAGAAGGATAACGAAAAGGACGACAGTGTCGAAGAAGAGGATCGTTGGACACGAATCGACGTGTTCTGTAACGCAGGGCGAAACGCCGGAGGTGTACAATGAGAATTTTGAAAATCACAAGTTGCTTTGTTGTGTTATGGAGCTTGGCGGGCGGACGCGAATTACCGGCCAATGACCAGGTTCCCGGCGCCCCGCAATCGCGACCGCTCCTGATCCGCGGTGCAACGCTGCATCCGGTCGACGGCGACGTGATCGACGAGGGCGATCTTTTGTTCGACGAAGGACGGATCGTTGCCCTCGGAAAGAAGGTCCAAGCAGAAAAAGGAACACGAGTCATCGAGGCCGCTGGAAAGCATGTCTATCCGGGATTGTTTGATGCGATGACCGATCTCGGGCTGCGTGAGATCACGGCGGTCGATGTCACCGTGGATCATGCAGAACGCGGCGAGAAGAACCCCAACGTTCGCTCGTGGGTTTCGGTGAATCCCGACAGCGAGTTGATTCCCGTGGCTCGGGCCAGCGGAGTATTGTTGGCGCATGTCGCTCCTGGCGGAAGGTTCTTTCAAGGGCAATCCGCTGTGATGCAATTGGATGGTTGGACCGCCAGCGAGATGAATTTGTCCGCGCCCAGCGCGATGTGCGTTTCTTGGGGAGCGACCCAAGTCAGTGATGATGATCCCAAAACCGCAGCCAAGAAGCGTGATCAGAAGTTAGAGGAACTGGACCAGTGGTTTGATCGAGCCGTCCGCTACGCCAAGCAGCGCGAAGCGGGATCCGCGACCGAAGATATTCGTTTGGAGGCTCTGTTGCCGGTGATCGATGGTCGTTTGCCCTTGATGGTTCACGCGGATCGTCGCGATTCGATTGAATCCGCCGTAGCGTACGCTCAAAGCCGAAAATTGAAGCTGGTGATTTATGGAGGATATGACGCTGCGGACTGTGCCGATTTGCTGAAGCGTTACGATGTTCCCGTGATCATTGCCGGAACGCTTCGTTTGCCGCTACGTCGGCACGATCCTTTTGATCATCCTTATACACTTCCACAGCGGTTGAAAGCGGCGGGCGTGAAGTATGCCATCGGCGGCGAGGGGCCTGGCTATCCAGGCGGCGCGTCGAACGTTCGCAACTTGCCCTACCACGCTGGCTGCTCAGTGGCCTACGGGTTGGCCCGTGAGGATGCCGTTCGTGCGATCACGCTTTCGCCGGCCGAGATTCTCGGTGTCAGCGACCGCGTGGGTTCGTTAACGGCCGGCAAAGACGCGACGTTGATTATCGCTGACGGCGATATTTTGGAAACCGAGAGCAACGTGATCGAGGCCTACATCCAAGGACGCAAAGTCGATCTGTCGAGTCGGCATACGATGTTGTTCGACAAGTACCGCCAGAAATACAACCGCGGTCGCTAGAGGAGCATTTCGTAGCGGAAGTCGTCAAGACTTTCGTTCCATGACGCATGCCCCCGAAACTCTTGGCGAGTTTCGCTACGAGATGCTTCACAGCGTTGTGCGGGCACACTATGAATGCGCTGCCACGACTTCGTCAAAACTATTCAGGTGCATCGAGATGCTCTCGGCGGGTTCGTCCGTCGCCACCGCGATCGCGGCAATGAAGGATTCACGTGGATGAAACGAAAAGAATTTCCATTGATGCTCGCTTTCCAGTTCGGGATTGAGCATCCGGATCGTGGGGGTGTCGTCATCAATGTTCTCGAACGCAAAATCGGACAGCGGCGTGTTCAGCCCCGTGCCGATCGCTTTGATGAACGCTTCTTTTAGCGTCCATACTTTCAGGAATGCCAACTTGCGGCGAGTCGCGTCGATAAACGAGTGAACGTACTCGATTTCAGGTGTCGAGAAATACCGTGTTGCGAGCTCAGGATCGGTGCGTCGCTCGAGTCTCTCCACGTCGACTCCCAGCATCTGATGTTTGGTTTGACCGATCCCGCACAATACCAAGCCATCAGTGTGCGCGATATTAAACGGGGTCGAAATTTCCGCCGGTGATTTGACTGCGGGCTTGCCGTGTTG
>CAXBHV010000307.1:0-7131 GCA_963974855.1 uncultured Rhodopirellula sp.
GCGGGCGTTTGCACTTGCAGGGCGTCTAGCGTCTCGTCGCTCAATAGTGGCAAATTGGCGGAAATCCCCGGCGACAGATCCCCGCCCGAAAGGAAACCATTTTGCTGAGCATTGATCTGGTCGAGTAAAAAGTTGAACAGATTGCCGTTTCGCACGGCGTATCGTGAGTTCGCGGGATCGCTGAATGCGCGGTCAAATAGCGATGCCACGCGTGCCCGCTGCTCGACCATCGGTTTGCGACGGTTTTCAATGTCCGCTGCCAGCTTGTTCCATTTGCGAACGTCATACTCTTCTTGCATATTCCAATAGTTTTGCATGACTTTCAGTTTCAAGTCGACTTTCTTCGAAGCCGCCTCGACCAATTTGATCTCCGACTTCGCGAACAACAACCTAGCCTCGGCAAGGCTCTTGGTCCGTTCGCCATCGGCTTTCATCAAATTCGCTTGCGCATTGACTCGGTTGCTGATCGTGTCACTGGAATTACTTCGGATCACGATTTGGGCCGATGCACTCGGTCCCGTCTGCACGGCCGCACACCCGAGCAGAATTAAGAAAAGCGTGAATCGCATGAGGATGATTTCCTAAGGAGTAGACTCGTCGGCCGCCGGGATCGCTGCGGCTAACGTCTTTGCAGTGACCACTTCGAGTATAACCGCTGAGTGTTCGTCGGGCGGTGCTTGAAAGACAACCAACCCCAATAGCGTTTCGTCTCGCACGACCGGGGCACCGAGCAAATTCAGGCCTTGAACTTGCTCGGCGGTCGCTTTGATTCGTAGCGATCCGGCAACCCCATCGTACTCGGGGTCTTGGCCGAGGACGCGTAAGGCAAGCCAATCCAAGTTCGCTTTTTCGGACGAATCAAAAAACGGATCCTCGTGATCAAACCCGGAATTCAGCAGGTTCACGGCCAATCCCGGCCGCACCGATCGCTCGTTTTCGAGTGAGACGTGGGGGACTGCCTTGGTGATTCGCAGCCAGCCCACATCCGCCGACGCGGCTGCGGTCATGGCCAAATTCACGAGCCGAGCTGCTTGTTGGAGTGAGAGATCCTCTGAATTTGCTGAACCGCCGCTCGCTTTTGCCGCCTCGCTTCGCTGAATGTATTGTTGGCGGAGCAAGTCGGATGTCTGAACCCGTTTATCGAATTCGGCAAGCACGCCGGACGCCGTGATTGCGTACTCTTGCATCGTCCCGATGTGTACCACTTTGGGATGCGAGTATCCGTTTTGCTGCATCATCGAGATGCTGTGCACGATCGATCCCGTTGTGGACAAAAGATGGTCGTCGGTTGCAACCGCGGTTCCGAGCCGAAAATAGGTGTGCGTTTCATCGTTCAGGATCAGTACCCAATAGACACTATCGTCAATGGCAGAAGACGCATCCCGCGCGACATCCAACGGCGACGTGACCGATTGTGCCACTGGAACGTTAACAGGAGTCATGGATTCCGAGGGCGGAGCGTCAACGGTCTTGGATGTTGAATCGACCGCCTTCTCGGCGGAATCGTCCGGAATACGAGCATCGATCGGTTCCAGGATGTCAACGCTTGGCTTTGTCGTCACCGACTCCGATCCTGAGAACGAGGTCGATAATAAATAGATCGCTAACATGACTGGCAACAACAGTGGGAGCCATGCGAATGATTCAATCCAAGTGCGGCGACGATTCTGATCCTCACTGAGCGGCGTCGCCAGCCGGTTCGGAGTCCGACTCGAATCATTCGAACTTGTCAACTGAAAGAATTTGTCAGTATCAATCGGACGCGAGCCAAGGTAGACAGTCTGGTTCGGTCTTAGCAAACAGGCGTCGACTCGTCGTGAAAAGTCAGCGTCGACAAACAATCCATTGCGGCTTTGGGTGTCGCGCAGAACGTGAGTCCCACTTCTACCAACGATCAATATCGCATGTCGACCGGAGATCTCGGGATGATCCAGGGTCAGATCACAATCCGATGCTCGGCCGACGGTCAGCACGGCGGCGGCCTCCTGCTCGCTGGGCCAAGGCAATAGGATCGTCTCGGTTAAATAGACTCGGTCGGAGGCGAGGATGCGTCGAGGTTGATCGATGAAATCAATTGCGGATTGGCGTCCGGTGACACCGATGCGGCCTTGACGCGGCAGCACCGTGAAGACGCCATTGTCGTTGCGGATCTCGCAGTGCAATGGTTTTACGTCGGGGGCGTCCACGACAACGCTGCAGCTGCGGTCACTGCCGATCGTCCACGCCGTAGGTTCGTGCCGGGTCATGGCGTCATCCTGTGGCGATTGAAGTTGGCCGCGGAGTCACCAGGTAAACGAAAGACAAAACGTTGTTCTCCGAGGATGAAAGTCGACCCCGATCGCAATGTTGCCGAAGTGACTCGGTTCCAGACCCCATTGCGGCTGTTTTGATCTTCGAGAATCCAACCGCTGCTGGTTTCACTCAGCACCGCATGAAGCGGATCGATCGTGACATGATTCAACACGATATCTGCGGACGCCGTATCGCGGCCAATCCGTAACCGTTCACCACTGGGAATGGGGATCACCGAAGTCAGTGTTCCAATTTCGATCAATTGAAATTGGTGTGGCGTCCCATGCGATCGTTCCCAACGAAACCCAGCACCGCCAATCATGAACGTATCATCGGGGACAAGTTGGATAAGCGGTGTGCGTACAAAGGTGCCATTGGTACTTTGTTGATCGATGAGTTGCCAAAGACAACCCCCGTTCGCATCGTTGGTCCGCTGGATTTTGGCGTGCAGCGATGAAATGTCGGCATCGTTAGCAAAGCACCAATCGGCTTGGCGGCGGCCGAGCGTGGTTTCGGCCTTTCGCAACCGCAGCACTTCGCCTTCGGTTTCGCTGTCGTCGTCCAACGCAATCAGCAGTGGTGTGGGCACACGCCGCTCGGGCAAAAGCGGCTGCGTGCCAGTAAAATTTGCTGCGTCTGGGCCGTTTGCGATGTGAATATCAATTGCCGTCATTTGGGCATCGACCGTACCGCACTGGACACACCTTTGGCCAAGCTCGATCCAGCGTTTGCACTTTGGACAGACAGGCATGGTGAAGCTCAAAAGGGGGAATCGAGACAAGGCAGCGAGCTGAACTGATTTATAAGGGGCAGAAATCGAGATCGCCGCACAGAAAAGGGGGAACCGCAGTCTGGGCCAAAGCACACGCTCGGTGGCTCCGTTAGACTACGATTATGATAGTTTACCACTGTGCGGTGATGCCGTGGGGGTAAATGAATCATTGCCGTGTTTTCCATTGTGGCAATCGGAGCTTTACCTGCGGCTTCCAACTTAAGTCAATTTCGCCGTAGCTACGCTCGCCAGAGCGTGGATTGCTGAGCTGTATTTCCACCGTCTGGCGACGGTAGCCACGGCATGGTTGGACGCGCCGCACCAAGATCCACGGCAACGAGCGATAGCGACACTTTTCACTGTTTTTGAGGCGATCTCTTGGCGATAGAGCTTCAGACCGAATGCCCGTCCTGCGAATCGTCAGCTCAGATTGACGCTTCGTTGATTGGGAAAAAGGTAGGTTGTCCAACTTGCCAGCGGTCGTTCTACGCCAATCGAGCCCGCCCCGTCGCCGCCGGAAACCAGCTAGCCGCCGTGCTAACGCGTCCGTCGACAACGTCGGCCAAGGATCCGTCTGTGGCGTCAGGTAAGGCGTCGCCTCCTTCCAAAAACACAACCAAAACGCCTCCGCAACTCGGACGTTATCAGCTTGATCGCGTGATCGGTGAAGGCGCGTTTGGAACCGTCTGGCTTTGCCGCGACACGCACACATCGCGTAGCGTCGCAATCAAACTGCCACATTTTGATGCGAGTGACAAAAAGCGAGCGGCACGGTTTATCACCGAGGCCAGAGCGGCCGCGGCGCTGCGGCACCCCAATATCGTCGCGGTCCTGAATGCGGGCCGAGTCGATGGACAGCACTTCATCGCCACGGAATATGTCCAAGGGCCGACGCTGGACGAATTTGCGGCAACGAAAATGCCGTCACAGCGTGAGGCGGCGGATTGCATTCGTAAACTGGCGTTGGCACTCGACTATGCTCACCGTCACGAGATCGTGCATCGCGATGTTAAACCACTCAATATCATCATCGATACCAAAGGCGAGCCGCAGTTGTTGGATTTTGGGTTGGCCAAACGACTCGATTTTGATTCGGCGTTGACGATCGACGGTTCGGTGTTGGGAACGCCCGCCTACATGCCGCCCGAGCAGGCACGAGGTGATATTGCCTCGATCGGTCCGGCGACCGACCAATATTCGCTCGCCGCTTGTCTGTACTTTTTGCTGACCGGGCAATCTCCGTTTTCTGGCAATTCCGCAGCAGTGTTGCAGATGGCGATCCACAGTGCACCGACGCCGATTTTGCAGCTAAGCCCTCAAGTCGATGTGAACTTGGTCGCGATTTGTCGGCGTGCGATGGCTTACGAACCTGCCAAACGTTACGCCAGTTGTGGCGAATTTGCTCACGAGTTACAGCTGTTTTTAAATGGCTTGCCGGTACAGGCGAGACCGATCTCGGTTCGCGAGCGAGCCGGAGGTTGGTGCCGTCGCAATCCCGCCGAAGCAAAATTTGCCGCCGCGGTCGCGGTCGTATTGCTGGTGGGAGTTCTGATCAGTAGCGTCGGATGGTTATCGGCACGTCGGACGATGGCGGAAGCCACTCAGCGTGAACAGGACGCCGCAGAATTAGTGCAGCAGCGTCAGCAAGTGCAAGCCGATTTGCAGCAACGATTGAGCGAAATCGAAGCTGCGACACGACGAGCGCAAGCGGCCCAAGCCATGGCTGAGAAACAAAGAGCGACCTTCGAATATGAGTCGCTGCAATTGAATCAAGCGATTCAGCAGACACAGCGAAATACCGCGTTAGTGATTGAAACGACCGAATCGCTGAAAGCGGAAGAGACGAAAATCGCAGAACTTCATCAGGAGATCGCTGGAACCACAACCACCGTTTCGCAAACAAAACAGGCGTTGGTTGCCATGCGTTTGCAAAGCGAAGCGGACCAATTGTTAAAGGAACGATTGCAAGGAGTTCGTCAATCGCTCGAATCGGAGAGTTTTGGCGAAGCGAAACGCAAATTGGACGAAATACCCGAGTCGCTTCATGGCTGGGAAACTCATGTTTTGTCATCGCTTGCCGATCACCAGCAGGCAAAAATCGCAGTTCGCACGATCGACTTGTCCCTGTTCGGAAACGATTTTGGGACGCCGAAATGGCAATGGGTCGCCACCGATTCACCGGACAAATTCTTGTTGTTCGAGGCCGCTTCGAAATCGAAAACTAAGTTGTTAAAGATCGATTTTGCCTCGGAATCGGCGAGCGACATTGGCGTGATTGGATCGGTCAACGACGTTTGCTTTAGCGAACAACTCGGCTCGCTGACGATGGCTTCGGCGGGCCGCATGCCACGATGGACGACGGTGGCCAATCAGCAACCCTTTGAGGAGTTGCTTTATTCGGTATCCACACCGGCGAATTCATTGTGGAGCATCGATCAGATGATCGTTCATCCGCGACATGGGACGGTCTATGCTGCCGTCAGTGTCTCAAACCCCAACGAGATGACGCAAACAGGATCCGCCATCAATTATCGAGTTGCCGCTCGATTGCAACGAATCAAACGTGCCGAAGAGCAACGCAAATTAGAGAGTCCCCTGATCGATCGTTATGCGAACGAGTGGTTTGATACGTTCCGTTTGATGCGAATGAATGGCGACAAACCAGGAGTGATTTGGAATCGGCACACCGATGCCAACGTGGTCGTCGAGTTGAAAAAGTTCTTGAATGCTCGAAGCGAACAATGGCACTCGGCTGTGATGGATCTGATTGCGAGTCCGTCGATCAGTGACGTTTATTCTGTGACGGGAGCACACCATTTGGCATTGGTGGCAAGTTATCAAATTAGTTTTCGGCCCGCTCCGCGTCCAGGATTACCGACGAAACGTCCCACACGTGAAATCATGACGATCATTTTGCCAATTTCCAATCTGGATCCCAATCAGATTTTGGATCCACAAATCTTTGTCACTAGCAGCCAGTGGTGGGCAATGAATTCGGGGATGACCGATGGCATGGGGTGGAATGCCAACTCGATTCCGATGACGATGGACGGATCACGACAGACCTGGATTGTGCCAGCGAAGATTAGCGAAACGATGGTCGACGACGACCTTGACCTCACTTCGCGTGGCCGCGTCGGCAACACGGTTTTGGTTGTCGATTCCTCGACGATCAGTGCCTTGCGAGGCCCATTAGCTTGGCAGTCCGATGAACCTTTTGGTAAGCGTCCTTCACCACTCCGTTGGGTCACCTGCTACGCCGACGCAGGTCAATTGATGTTTGGCGAAGTTGGCAAAGACGATTTTCACGCAATCGCATCACTCGAGCACGAAGGTCTCGGCAAATCGATGCAATTAACTGCGGACGCTCGCTATTTGTTTCGCAGGAATCCGACCTCAATCGAGTTTGTCGACATGGATCATGTCGTTGCTGTGGCGGTGCCCGATCCGGTTGACGATCCGAATGCGGAGGAGGCCCCGTGAGCAACATTGTCAAAATCGAGTTGCCAAAGCGATTCAAATTCAATCGTAAATTGGGGACGGGACGCACTGCCCATGTCGTGCTGGCCACCGATCAAGAACTGCATCGTGAAGTCGCCATTAAACTGATTCAGATTAGAACGTCGCCAGCCCAGGCGACCGCGGTAAGTGCCAACGGTGATTCCGATTCCCGCCGACGAGGCCGATGCGAAGTCGATTTGGCGTGTCGTTTGCGACATCCACACATTGTCGCCGCTTATGACTTTTTCGAGACACAATCGGCAATGGGGTTGGTCCAGCAGGCGATTGATGGAAGTGATTGGACATCGGAATCGACTCGCACGAGCGAACGCGAGCAAGTGTTGCGAATTCACAAATTGGCGTTGGCGATCCATTACATTCACGAACAAGGTTGGGCTCATGGCGATATCAAACCCGAGAATGTGTTGGTCGATGCGGATGGCGAACCGTACCTTTGTGATTTCGGTAGCGCTCGTCCTTTGACGAGTTCCGGTGCCGTGGTTCGCGATGATCAAGCCGCTTCGCATGAGATTGAGATCAATGGTACTCCCGCGTATATGGCGCCC
>CAXBHV010000308.1:0-7103 GCA_963974855.1 uncultured Rhodopirellula sp.
CTCGGGTTCGAGTTGGTCAACAGTTTCAACGACACGCAAAAGAAAGCGGGCGTGATCGCAGACGAAGCTCCTGCTGAAATCCGATTCGCTGGCGAACCGCAACCCAAAGTGGGCAATCCCGAAGGCATTCCGTTTGATCAACTCAACTCGACGCAAGCCGAACTACTGAAGAAGTTAGTCGGTGTTTACGCGGATGCTGTGCCAGAAAAAACTGCCAGGGCGCGTCGTGAATTGATCGAAACCAACGGTTGGTCGAACGTCCACTTTGCTTGGGCAGGTGCTCTGAAGCCAGGCGTCGGACATTACTACCGAATTCGCGGCAAGGACTTTTTGATCGAGTTCGTTAACACGCAAGCGGATGCGTCGGGGAATCCAGCCAATCACATCCACTGCGTGTGGCGTGACCTGACTGGCGATTTCGACTTGCCAATCGAGTAAAGTCTCCTGTTTCAGCGAAAACGCGGAGGGCTGGACAACGCTATGCTCACTTGGCTGAAACATCTCCGCCAGCGGTGGGACAATTGGTGCGGCGATCACGACATGGAAACGGCGATCCGAAAGCATCTTTCGGAAAACGGCTACTATGGTCGGACCGCCAAGTTGAGGAACGTTCGCTTGGTTGCGGTTCAGCGTCCTGGTTGGCTGCAAGTGTTTCGTTTCGATGTGACCGCTCGCCAAGTCCCCCCCGAAGCGGAAAGCGAGGCGGCGGACCTGCCCCCGGTTTATCAAGATCTCTACGGGTTGGTGAAAGACGACATTCGTCACAAAATAAACGTGGTCCGAGTGTTTGATTGCGAAGACGAGCGGCGTTCCCTGTTCGCCCGTTGGAGCGAAGACCTGATTTGCCTACGTGGTGCTCACGGTCTGAAAAACTCTTAAACCTGCAAAAAACGCTTAGAATCGTACACTCCTGTACGTGTTTCCCTTAACTCGAATGGATTGAAAATGTCGAGGCTCCTGTGCTCGTTCTTTTTGGTTGCCACGTTGTTGGCCTGTTGTTTTGTCCCCGATGGCGGGGCCTTCGCCAAACCTCCATCTGTAACAAAGCCGACCGAGAGCAAGACCGAACCAGCGGACGTCGAAGTGAATCCGGGGGACAAGGACACGGAGGCCACCGCAGCTAAATTGCAAACGCCCCAAACCGGCCAACCCGAGACCGGTCAACAAGAGCTCGATTTGGTCAACCATGTTCGCCAGATCACTTTTGAGGGCCGTCGTGCCGGCGAAGGTTATTTCAGCGCCGATGGAAACCGCATGGTCTTTCAAAGCGAACGAGATTCGGCGAACCCGTTCTATCAAATCTATTTGACCGATCTAGAAACCGGCGACATCGAAAAGGTTTCACCGGGCGTCGGAAAGACCACCTGTGCGTGGATCCATCCCAATGGCCAGCGTGTCTTGTTTGCCAGCACGCAAGCTGACCCGGCGGCAGAGCAAAAGCAAAAGGACGAATTGGAGCTGCGAGCCACTGGGAAACAGCGCCGGTATTCTTGGGATTACGACGAGAACTATGAATTGGTCGAGCGAGATGCCGAGGGCCAATACAAACAATTGACGGACGCCAAAGGCTACGACGCCGAAGCGAGTTACAGCCCCGATGGAACCCAAATTGTCTTTGCATCGAATCGCGAAGCCTATTCGCGTGAACTAACCGAGGTGGAACAAGAGAAATTCAAAATCGACCCCGCGTTCATGATCGACTTGTACATCATGAATTCCGACGGCACGAACGTTCGTCGCTTGACGACCGAACCCGGTTACGACGGAGGTCCCTTTTTCTCGCCTGATGGCGAACGCATCTGCTTTCGTCATTTCTCCGAGGACGGAGCGACCGCTGAAGTCTTTACGATGAAAACCGACGGCAGCGATGTATGTCGTCTGACGAATTTCGGAGCGATGAGCTGGGCACCGTTTTACCATCCCAGCGGTGATTATTTGATCTTCACCACCAATAAACACGGCTTTGCCAACTTTGAACTGTATTTGGTTCGGGCCGATGGCCAGGGCGAACCCGTTCGCGTGACCTACACCGATGGTTTTGACGGGCTGCCTGTGTTCTTGCCCAAGGGCGAGCGATTGTCATGGACATCAACTCGCACCAAAGAAAAACAGTCTCAGATTTTCATGGGCGATTGGAATGACGCTCATGCTCGGGAATTGCTGGGACTCGACTCCGGTTCAAACGATGACTTAGAAGCAGCGGTCGCATCGGCTGAAAACACATCACCTGAATTTTCACCGACCGACGTGATGCGGCATGTTGATTTTCTGACACGCCCCGAATTGGCAGGCCGATTGACTGGCAGTGACGGAGAACGACGTGCGACTGCGTATGTGGCGGCTTATTTGGAAAGCTTGGGGTTTGAACCCGCAGGCGAAAACGACACGTTTTTTCAAGAGTTCGAGTTTCCAGCGGGTTCAAGTTTGAAGCCCGAAAATGCGATGGCCGTAGGTGACAAATCGCTGGAATTAAACGAAGATTGGCGACCGCTGTCGTATTCCGACGACGGCAAAACGGATGCCGCCGAAGTCGTCTTCGCCGGGTATGGAATGCAAGTGCCTGGAGGCGACGAAGTCGAAGAGTACGATAGCTACGTGCATCTTGATGTCGCGGGCAAATGGGTGATGGTGCTGCGAGACATGCCGCAAGAGATCACGCCCGAGCGCCGGCAAGAGATGGCTCGCTACAGCTCGCCGCGACGTAAAGCCACGGTCGCTCGCGATCACGGCGCCAAAGGGATCGCATTCGTGGCCGGACCGACCAGCAAAGTGACCCGCCAGTTGATCCTGTTCGACAGCAACGCTTCGCAAGCCGGTGTCAGCATCGCGGCGGTAACGATCAGCAATGAAATTGCAAAACAGATGTTCGAGCAAGCGAACAAGGATCTAGCCAAAACTCAAAGCACGCTCGACGATGGTTCACTGCAAATGGGATTCCCGCTCGAGAACGTCTCGGTTTCCGCCACGATTGGGATTGAACGAAAGACCGGAGTGGGACGCAACGTCGTCGCACGCTTGCCGGTCAAGCCAAAACAGCAAACGTATCCAGCCGTGATGATCGGGGCTCACGTCGACCACCTCGGTCGCGGCGGAGGCAGCAATAGTTTGGCTCGTGATGATGAAGAAGAGTTGATTCACTTTGGTGCCGATGACAACGCCAGCGGTGTGGGTGCGATGCTCGAAATCGCTCAGTATCTCGCCGCCGAAAAATCCGCAGGGCGACTGAAACCTAAACGCGATTTGTTGATCGCAGCGTGGAGTGGCGAAGAATTGGGGCTGTTTGGTTCGCAACATTACGTCAACGAATTTTTCAATCTCTATCCGCAAGCTCCCAAACTGGAAACGCCAGCGCACGATCACGGCGGTGACGCTGCTCACGCCCATGCCGCACACGCACACGGAGTCGCTGCGGACGCCGAACCATTGACTCAAGCGATCGCCGCCTATTTGAACCTCGACATGGTCGGGCGACTGCGAGAGAAGCTGATCGTCCAAGGGATCGGGTCGTCGCCCGGTTTCGCAGGCGAAGTCCAGCGGCGAAACGTTCCGGTCGGTTTAGAGTTGCAGCTCGATAAAACGAGCACACGTTTGCCCACCGATGCTTCGGCGTTTGTGGCACGCGACGTGCCAATTCTTGCCGCTTTCACTGGCGCCCACGAGGACTACCACACACCGCGCGATACGGCCGACAAGTTGAACTATGACGGTGCGGCGCAAACCGCTCGTTTGTTTGCTCTGTTGGCTCGCGGTTTCCTGACCGCTGCCGAACCGCCAAAGTTTGAACTCGACGAAGGCGAGAAGCGTCAGGAAGCTCCCCGCGCGGTGTTGACTGCGTACCTCGGAACAATCCCCGACTATGCAGCGGGCGAGGTCAAAGGTTTGAAACTAAGTGGCGTCGCGGGTGGTGGACCGGCCGCCAAAGCGGGCGTCAGCGGCGGTGACGTGATCATTCGCCTGGCGGGTCGCAAGATCGAAGACATCTACGATTACACGTACGCGATCGAGGCATTGAAGATTGGCGAAGAAGTCGAGATCGTCGTCCAGCGAGGCGAAAAGACGGTGCCAATGAAAATCACCCCCACCGCCCGCGAGTAGTTTCCCGTGGGATAGGTTTTTAACCTGTCATCCATTGTGGGATAGGTTTTTAACCTGTCATCCATTGTGGGACAGGTTTTCAACCTGTCATCCATCGTGGGACAGGTTTTCAACCTGTCATCAAGCATCCCGACAGGCATCCTGCCTGTCCTTTTTCACCGTAGGTTGGCCTTCCAAACTTGCCGTTTCGAAAACGACAGGCTGGAAGCCTATCCCACATTTGTCCTACCTAAACACTATTTCTTCAAACGCTCCAGCACGGCGGCGCCCATCTCTTTGGTGCCGATGTGCTTGCCGCCACGAGCGATGTCTTTGGTGCGAAGTCCGTCGGCGAGCACGGCAGCGACGGCATTTTCAATCGCGGTGGCTTCGTCCAACAACGACAACGAGTGACGCAGCAACATTGCCGCAGCCAGAATCGTCGCCAATGGGTTGGCCAGTTCTTGGCCGGCGATGTCGGGAGCCGAACCGTGAATCGGTTCGTACAACCCAGGTCCATCGGAACCCAACGACGCACTCGGCAGCATCCCCAGCGAACCGGGCAACATCGAAGCTTCGTCGGTCAGGATGTCGCCAAACAGGTTGCCGGTAACCACGACATCAAAGTCGCGAGGACGATTGATCAAGTGCATCGCCATCGCGTCGACTAGCACGACGTCGTATTTGACGTCGGGGAACTCTTCGGCCATCACGCGAGCGGCGGTTTGACGCCACAGGCGGCTTGGCTCGAGCACGTTAGCCTTGTCGACACTGGTCAAGCGATTGTCACGCTGCTGAGCTGCCTTGGCGGCCATGCGAACGATTCGCTCGACTTCGCGAACGCTGTACGCCATCGACTGGAACGCCGTTTCGTCTTGTCCGCTGCCCGAGCGACCGGATTCACCAAAGTAAATACCGCCGGTCAGTTCACGGAAGAACAGGATGTCGGTGCCTTCGATGATTTCGCGTTTCAGCGGCGACGAATCGACCAATTGGTCAAACAAGCGGATCGGACGCAAATTGGCGAACAGTCCGAGTTCCTTGCGGATTTTCAGCAGTCCCGCTTCTGGACGCGTTTTCGCCGACGGATCGTCCCATTTCGGGCCGCCCACGGCTCCCAACAGGATCGCGTCGCTGGCTTTGCACGCGTCGATGGTTTCTTGAGGAAGGGGATCGCCCGTTTTGTCGATCGAAATACCGCCGATCAAATGGGACGAGAAGGTGAATTCGTGACCAAATAACTCTGCGATCTTTTCAAGGATTCGCTGGGCTTCGGAGACGATTTCAGGGCCAATGCCATCACCTGGCAGTAGTACGAGATTCGCTTTCAACGGTGTGCCCTTGGGGCAAGAGGTTTGAATGGATGAGCCCCCAATTTAATCCAACAACCTGTTTTGCCCAATCCGATGTCACAGCAGAAAAAACGACACCGCGACGGACGCAGCCTGATCGCCCCGGTCGCCGCCACAATCCCTACAGCCGTCGCAACCGGATCAATGCGTGAACAAGGCCGAGACGTTCCACCGGATCCTGCCCGCCTGAGACGCGAGACCGTCCCAAGTTTCAGTATCCGTCGAGATTCACTCTGCGGGATTTCCTGATAGGTCCGACAACTTTGGCCCCACGGCCAATTGCCCCCGGCCTTAGCCAAACTCTCTCAGCTCACGTTATGTTGCAAAACCAAACCGATTTTACGTCGATCCCCGTTCAGGTGCCGGTCGTTCTGCCCAACGAACCGGCGGCGTCGCCACCGTGTTCGATCGAAGCCAACGTGCTGCATGTGATCAACGGCGAGTATTTTTCGGGAGCCGAACGCGTTCAATCTCATCTGGGCCGTTGCCTGCCAAACTTTGGCATCGCCGCCGATTTTGTCTGCGTCAAACCGGGGAAATTCCCGCTAGTGATGGCCGAACAGAATCTGCAGTGGGGGCGTTGTCATCTGGCCCCGATGAAAAGCCGCTTCGATCTGAGAGCCGTATTTCGCATTCGCGACTTGGTGCGGGCGTATGGCTACGACTTATTACACGCCCACACTCCCCGGACCGCGATGGTCGCTTCGGCGGCATCCCGTTTGACCGGGATCCCTTGGGTCTATCACGTGCACAGTCCCGCGGCACGTGATTCGGTGAATCAGTGGAGCAATCGACTCAACTCACTCATGGAACGAGCGTCGCTTTCGGGTTGTTCGCATCTGATCACGGTTTCGGAAAGCCTGCGACTTGACTGTATCGCCAAAGGGGCAAGCGAAGACAAAGTCACCGTGGTTCACAATGGCGTTCCAAGCATTCGCCCTGAGCGAATTCATCATCCTACCGTCGGCGGCCGTTGGGTGCTCGGCATGGTCGCATTGATGCGGCCCCGGAAAGGACTCGAAGTGGTGCTTGATGCCTTGAAGATTCTTCGTGCCGAAGGACTCGATGTCGTGCTTCGCTGTATCGGACCGTTCGAAACGACCGAATACGAAGCGGAGATCAACGAACGAGTCAGACATTTGAAACTGCGTCGTTATGTTGAACGCATTGGCTTTACCGATGATGTTCCCACAGAGTTAGCGAAAGTGGATGCATTGGTTTTGCCGAGTCTGTTCGGCGAAGGGTTGCCGATGGTAGTGCTCGAAGCATTGGCAGCCGCGGTCCCAGTGATCGCCACTCGCGTCGAAGGAACTCCCGAAGCGGTCACCGATGGCGTCGAAGGCTTGCTCGCCGAGCCTCGTGATGCCGTCAGCCTCGCTGACAAAATTCGCTTGCTGGTGACGGGCGAGTACGACTGGACAACGATGGCCGAAGCCGCCTGCGAGCGCCAAGCTCAATCATTTTCGGATTTATCGATGGCCTGGGGAACGGCCGAGGTTTATCGCAAACTGATCGATTCGCCTCGCGAGTCGGACGGGCGGAACAAGCTCGATGAGGGCCGCCAGTCGCATGTTTCGCAACGCGACAACTTCGTCGCCGCCGGTCATCGCGATTGATTTAATGTGGGATAGGCTTCCAGCCTGTCATCGCACCCTCCGACAGGCTGGAAGCCTATCC
>CAXBHV010000309.1:0-7087 GCA_963974855.1 uncultured Rhodopirellula sp.
GCGGGAGTTTCCAAGTATTGAAATAGCAGCACGCTCAACACAAGGCAGCCAGCAAAGCCAAGCATCACAAACAGGATGCTATCTTTCGGCGTCTCCCACAGCCCAAACTTTTTCGCGACGCGCTCGGCGAAGATCATCGCGACCATGTGAGTAATGTACAAAGAATAGCTGGCCTCACCCAACAACACCAAGTAACGGTGCGATAGCAGCGTCTTCAGTGGTCCACGAAGCGCAATCAGACTGGCGATCAGAAAAGCGAATAGCAGTTCCAAGATCGCCGCCGTCGCAGGTCGCGACAGCCAGTTACTCCCGAGGCTCATTGCCGCAAATGTGATTATTCCAGTCACCAAGAATGGCCACACACTCGGCGTGAAGGCACGTGGGTGATCGCGAAGAAGTCGACCAATTCCGTATCCCAACAAGAACGTGGGCAAGTGCAAGAGAGGAAAAAATGCACCCAATGGATCATGAGTCTGTTGAATCAAAATACGCAACCAAGCGGTTGCAAGAGCTAGGGGAACGACAACGGTCAATATCGCACGGATTGAAGTTTGGCGAAGACGCAGAGCGATGAGTGGAAACACAAGATAGAAAAACGCTTCAACCGACAGAGACCACGCAGGTGGATTCCATACAGCCGCCCAAGCTGGAATCCAAGCTTGCAGCAGTGAAGCGGCGATCGGGAAATCCCAAAACACATTCGCTTCGACACTGCCTTGCATCAACCCCAGAGACTTATTCAGCAGTGCAGGTAACAGGGCCACAAAGTAGATCGGGTAGATGCGTCCGAATCGGTTCAAATAGAACCGACCTTTTGATGTGCGAATTCCAGTCATTGAATTGGAATCCAAGTAGCTGTACGCGAGTACAAATCCAGACAACATGAAAAAGAATGTAACAGCCGAACGTCCATGCGTGAGGCATTCCTGAAACCATCCGGGCCATGTAGCAACAGCGTCCCGACCGAAATGGTTGAAAAAGACGATCGCTGCAGCGAAGAATCGCATGCTCGTCAGTTGATGCAAATGGGGGCGTGATTCAGGCAACACGAAACCAAATTGCTGAATTTGTCACTTTCACTCACCTAAGCGAATCTGAAAGACTGAACAATCGGAACATTCAAGTGTTAGGCGTAAAACAAATGTGATAGGTGTCGCCAACGAATTTGCCTGGAAGACGCGTGCCTGAATAACCAATTGATTCTACGATGTGAATTACATCCTCTTCGCTGGCGCCAAAGTTTCTAAGGTCAATTGGATGCACTTCAAGAAGAACCGTAGGCTTCTGCTCAGCAATTAAGAGGGTTGCGCCACGCAAGACTTCGAGTTCCGCGCCTTCTACATCGATTTTCATAAAACGAATTCTTGAATCACCAAAATCAAAATCATCGAGCCGGCAATTTGCCACTCGCACGCCGCCATTTTCAGCGTTCAGCGAAGCAGTGACTGTCAGCCCATCTTCAGGAATAGAAAACGCTATCTCTTGTGCTGGGTCGTTGGAAACTGCGTTTGCGATCACTTTCGTTCTCGCGTCAAAGTGATTGACCTTCATGTGGTAGTTCAGTAACTCTAAATTCGCAGGAACTGGCTCAAAAGCAAAAACCTTACCGCTCTTGCCAACACACGACGCCGAAAAAAGTGTATGCAATCCGAAGTTCGCTCCAACGTCGATACACGTATCTCCCTCCTGCAAGAATTCTTCAATTACCTCGAGCGTTGAGTCTTCAGCTTCAAAATTCCAGCGTCGTAGTGACGGATCGACTCGAAATGGGCGTGAGCCGATCGAAATGGGGTAACCTCCACGCTGGTATCGAACACGGAATAGAGTGTCTCGAATCTTCTTACTGATCACTTATCGTAAATCCCATTTCATGAATAACTTTTCTTTGATATGAGTTGACTTTTCCAATGGCAAACGCCTGGCTGTAGTTACCACCGAATCTTCGACGATTGATCGCTCCGGTAAGCCGATTCCATGGGCGGACTGCTGCTTCAAGGCAACGGGATGTAAGACTGATTTTGCCTGTCAGCGATGTTTCAACACCACCGTGCATCTTGAGTTCCCGTATCGCTTTCGCGCATCGAATATCAAAATCCGATCTCGTTTTGCGATCTAGTTGCAAATGAGAAGTTGCAAATTGATCACGAATCGTCTCCAGGCAATTACATAAGTCTGCACTTCGATTTGCTGAGTTCTGAATGGAAACTTGCCCTTCGGGATGAACGCGATACAGCAACAGTGATTCGGGTGTATGAACTGCTTTTCCGCCGGATAGGAAAATGCGGAATAGGAACTCAAGGTCTTCCGTCGGCTTCAGGTCCGTTCGATACAGCCCGGCTTTTTCTACCGCCGATCGCCGCAGTAAGCACGGCTGAAGAACTGTCATCCATCCCCTAAGAAAGTTTTGAAGCATTGTCCGATTTTTAGGTGCCGGTCTTTGTTGTAGCACAACTGGATCCAACGAAATTACGTTGTCCTTAATCCTGGATCGTAACCAAGGTCCATACGTTATGTCTGCATTCGAGCGAATCAGTGCTTCGACCTGAACCTGCAAGCTGTTTGGGGATGGAAGATCATCGCTATCCATGAATTGAATATATTCGCCCGATGAAGCTTGGAACCCACGATTTCTGGCTGGCCCTGCACCCGCGTTCTCCTGACGGTAAAGTTTGATACGACTCCCAAATTCGTCCTCTACCTTGACGAAACTTCCATCTGTTGAGCCATCGTCCACGACGATGACTTCGTAAGGTGATTTGGTTTGGGCGAAAACACATCGCAATGTTTCGCAAAGCAGATCACCGCGATTGTAGTGTGGGATGATGACAGATATACGGCTCATATTCCGTTCTTGCTACAAGGGACCTTGGTCGAAGCATACGTCTCTTTATCTATAACCACTTTGAATGACTTCCAAAATTCCGCCGGCAGTTTGCTGAGTATCTGCCTAGCCAAATGCTTATGGGTGTAGCTTGACATGATGTTAGAAACCGGGGGCATTAATTAATCACCAGCTGCAAGAGCGTTCGGGCAGGATCGGCGAGAGCCAATTTCTGAGCAGACACATGCGCTGTATGCCCCATCGTCGTCCACTCCTCTTTTCTCTGCCACGCCAATTCAAGCGTTGCGCCAAACGAACGTGGTGTTACCGCGTCCGAGATAAACCCGGTCTCACCATGCTTCAGAATTTCGTGGTTGCCACCGGCATCGGTCGTGATCGTTGGCCGACCGCACATCATCGCTTCGAGCACTGCCAATGGTGTCCCCTCTCCGTGACTGGCCAACACTTTCGCGTGACACTGCTTCCAAACATCCCGCATGTCACGAACGTAGCCGCACATGGTGACTTGATCCGTCAAATTGTAGTGCTTGATCAGGCGTTGGATGTAGTTTTCGTCCGGTCCGCTACCGTAGATATTCAACCGCCAATCGCGAGTGTGCCACTGCGGTTGTGCAAGACATTCCAGCAGCACATCGTGGCCCTTCCATCGTGTCTCTAATCTGGCAACACAACCAAAGGTGATCGGTTCATCAGGCATGGGAATCGGTGCCGTCAAATCAAGCCGCGGTCCGTTCATGACCACGGACGCTCTTTCAAAACGCGTTGCCAGTTGCCGCTGGGCGAGCGTCTTGTTGTGTTCCGACACAAACACCCACTCGTCGATGCTGTCCGTAAACCTCTCTACAGCGTCGGAACTATGGTTGGTCGCAGGCAAGGATTCGGCACAGAAGTGACAGAAATAGATCACTCGCTTGCCTTGCGCCTTCAGCGAAGCCAGGGTCTGATCTAACCAGGGAAGATTCAACGTGTCGAACAGGGATCCAGCATTGATAACAACCACATCACAGTCGCCAAGCGGCGCCATCTCAGAGCGTATCCGTTCTTTCCAAAGATAGAATCGAATTGGCTTACTTGGCGAGCGCGAACAAACTTGCATTCCCTTGGAGTTCAACCCAGCCACTTGCGCGGATCCGGCCACCAACTCGTGAGCGCCAAGTAGGACCTTGTGTCCTTCAGTGAGCGCACGCACAGCAAAGTGGAACCAGACCTCTTCGGTACCAGCCCACTGGTAGTGTTCGCACGTGGAGAGAATGCCGATTTTCATGTGTAGGTTACCAACCTCATCATTCGCCAGGCATTCGCGTCCGGTTTTCTGTTGTACGTATCGTGCGTTGTGGTTGCGTTTGACGGGAACCGTGAGCTAACGCCCGGCGGCTGATTAGTGTGTGTTGCGGTTTCCATTAACGATCCCCAAATTTCTTGGCGGGCACACCGGCCCACTTCTCACCTGCTGGCACATCCTTGTGCCCGGCTGGGCACGGTGATTGGCGCTGATCAAATAGGCTCTCGCACCAATGATCGTGTTCTCGCCGATTTCGATCGGCTCATAGGATCCCAGATAACTGTAGGGTCCAACGTAAGCTCGGTTTCCCAGCATCAGGTTTGGTGAAGCATCTTCCTCTTTAGCGATCCAAACGATACAGCCGTTATCGATTCCGACCTGTTTGCCAAGTTGGATGTGTCGCAACGCATCGGATCGTCCACGAACCTGCAAATCGGATTCGATCACACACTCGTGTTGCCCACGGATCCAGCGAACGATATCGCGAGAATCGATCAAGTCACTGCGCCCAGTCGGCAAGCTTCCTAGCATTCGCTGAATCCGAAAACGCAAGCTGTCCAAGACGCTCATTTCGATAGCCCCGTAATTCGCGTCACCAGTTCCGAGTGCAATCGATCGGGATGAAAGCGATCTTCGTACATCTTTCGCGAGTTTGCCACTAACTGCGATTGTCGTGCTGGATCTTGTTTTAATTTCAACAGCAACTTAGCCGCGACCGCTGCATCGTCGCTGGTGCAAACCTCTGCCGAGTCAAACTCGCGGGCCGTTCGTACCGCACTGCAGTACTCCGGTCCCCAGACAAAAATCGGTTTCTCAAAGGTCAGGTAATCTAAGAATTTGGTTTTGAAACTCGTCGATTCAATCTGCCGGATGGACGGATCAAATCCCATTGGAAGGAGCAGGACGTCACAACCTCGCATTTCACGCGTCAGGGTGTCGAAATCGACCTGCCCATGGAAGAAGCCTTTCCCGTTTGCCCGCTGGTCAAAGTCGCTGGACCACGACGGACGGCTTCCGAATATCTGGAACTGAAGTTCCGCTGAGCAGGCCCCTGCCAATGCCTCAATCATCGTTCCGTACCAGTCACCAAGATTGCCCCCGAAACCGATTCGGAACGGTTGATCACCCGAGGGTGGCGAGAACGAATCGGTTGGCTGAAACTCGGCACCCGTGGGATACAGTACCACCGAATTGCGATGTTGACCAAGTGCATCCTCCATGCCTTCGCTGGTGCAAATCGCGAGATCGCAGCGCTGGTAGTAATCGATGAATTGCTTTGCCAATGCGGATTCGAAAGCGGGATGGTAAATCTGGTTGTAATTCCACCAATCGTTGAAGCTGCCGATCAAAGGTAGAGTGTTCTTGGTGGCCACACGTTCGGCCAGCCTCGCGACAAACGACCACGCCCCTGCTACCGTGAAAATCGCATCCGGTTGAAAGTCATTCACAAACGCCTGGACATCTTCAGGGATACTTCTGCCACCCCAGCGATGCCGAGCCGAATGTACCCAGCTTGACAAGCGAGTTCGCGAGTATCGTTCGAACGAAGGAGAAGGAGGCAGAATCATCGATTGATAATCTTGTTCGCCCGCGGCAGGTTCGTTGGTGATGACCGCGGTTTCAAAGTCTGGACGCTGAATAAAGTGGCGATGAAAAGTCATCGCTCCACCCCAAGTGGGGATCGGCGGAGTCGAAGTGATGTGAAGGATTTTCATGGAATCAGCCGCCACGCGTTAGCGACTGGTTGTTTGATGTGTGCATCGTGCGTGCTGGTTGCGTTTGCTGTTAACCGTGGGCTAACGTCCTGCGGCTGATTTGCTCCTGTCACGTTAACGCTCCCCGCAAGAACTCTGTTTGTCGTTCTTTCAACGGGTTCAACTTGTCAAAATCGATTTGCACGGGCCGCTTGAAGATGTCTTCCAGACCTATCTGCTTGAACAGCAGTGATCGTTTCTCAAATGATCGATCACTCTGGGCAATGAACTGTGCCTTGCTTCCGTAGATCAATGTCGCTGCACAGGTATGCACACGCTCGGAATACACACACTGGGCGTGTTTCAGGATTGAGCAATAGCCCCCTGGGAGATCCGAATGATAGGCCATCGGACGACCGTAAATGGCACCGTAACCATCATCGATCGACAGATTGCAGGTTCGGACGACGTCGAGTCCCTGAATCTTGTCCGGCAACGAGACCGCTTTCTTCCCGAACAAACCTCGCGGTGTCTCTTGGACCTTTGCGATTCCCTGATCATCGAATGACAGTGCTGGTTCATGCGAATCAAAGTTAAGCACGACATAAGGCGATTTGGTGATCGGTGGCGGCGAGTAGGCATCATTCAGATACAGACTCGTACATAGCCCTGAGTACGTGGGGCAAGAAACGAGTGGTTCGATGAACTGATGCGTCATGTCATCGCGTGTCGAGATGAAGGCGGGAGGGAATTTGTCAAAGAACTTTTTGACTTCTCCTGCTTCGCCCTGGTCATAAAGACTCATTCCGACGCTGAGGTAACCGACCTTCGCACCGCGATCATAAATTCGTTGAAAACTCTCGCTGTACACATCAGCGAGTTTTAGATTCAAACAAGGGCCGATCATCAGGACCAAGTCGCAATCGAGATGTCCCACGAGGTCAAAGTCGTCGCGAGTGGGTTCTTTCCAACGAGGACTTTCTGGGACAAACCACACGTCCGTGCACAGCTGCTCCATCAACCAAGTCGCGCCCAGGTTGTAAAACGCATTGCCAACGTTGGAACTCCACGATCCACCGAGTACAGCGACGCGAGTCGAAGATTTAACGTTTGTGTTCATGACTCTATCAGCCGCCACTCGCTAGCGTCCGGTTTTCTGGTGTACGTATCGCGCGTGCTGGTTGCGTTTGTGGGGAACCGTGGACTAGCGCCCTGCGGCTGATGCTTATTTGATCCGATCAGCCGCCACGCGTTAGCGTCCGGTTTCCT
>CAXBHV010000310.1:0-7058 GCA_963974855.1 uncultured Rhodopirellula sp.
TGAGTCCCGATACCAAGGCACTGGACCAACTCGAGAACTTGATGTTGCAAATTGCACCTCCGAAACGACCCTACCAAGTCTTTAAGATCAAACACAGCAGTGCGTATTGGATGCGACTGAATCTGGAGGATTATTTCGAAGACGAGGACGCCAGCGAAGACGATGGTGATTCGTTCTTTCGATATTATTGGGGTGGAGGCGATGACAACAAAAAAGAGGAGCCAACGGGGCTTGGCAAAGGAGCGAAGCTGAAATTTGTTGACGACATTGATACCAACACCCTCGTTGTTACGGGAGCCAACTCGGAACAAATTCGCACCATCGAAGAGTTGATCGAATTGTGGGATGTCGAGGAACCAGCCAATAAGCGTAAATCCCGCTACACCAAATTGGTCTCGATCAAGTACGGAAAGGCCGATCGCATCGCCGAAACGGTCAAGGAAGCTTACCGCGATTTATTGAGCAGCAACGACAAGACGTTCCAAGGCGGGAAGGGCCAGCAAGGCGGCCGCGGCGGTGAGAATGACGATAAAAAGAAAGCGTCCAAGAGTCTCGATGGGGGCGGCAGCGGGCTGGTCGAATCGGAAGGTGGGCAAGACGGTGGCGGTGCCGATTTCTCGTTCAAAGGCAAATTGTCGATGGGAGTCGACTTGATCGGTAATACCTTGATCGTCAGCGCCGAGGGCGAGCCGCTATTAGATCTGGTTTGCGAAATGATTGACAAGCTCGATCAAGCTGCCAAACCGAGCGGCGAAGTTCAAGTCGTCAAACTTTCGGGCGACTTGAGTACCGAATCGGTGCAAAATGCCCTGCGTGCCTTTGGAGTTCAAGAGAAACGAGAGCGACGCAGCCAGCCCAATGGGGCGGCCGCTGGTGAATAAAACGTTTTCGTGGCGATAGATCGGCAGATCTCGTAGCAAAAGTCGGCAAGACTTTCGACAAGTTTTTTGGCACATTCGAAACTCTTGGCGAGTTTCGCTACCTGAAAGTTCCGCCGCCTTTTCGATAACGCAATGCAGAGGGCCGATATAAGTCTGGGGGCAGACATTTTACGGTTTCCTCGCTAATGTCTTTATTGCCGTCGGGATTGTCGCACAGCGAGTTTGATTGACAGCTGCCCTTCCCTCCCAAATTACCTTCCTTCTTCCAAATTCGATGCACATGCGCCGTCCTGTTTCGCATCGCTGGGCACAATCCGTCACACGGCGTTGGGGCTGGGTGATGTTGGCATGGATTGTTGCCGCCGTGGTGCTCCGCATGGCGGCTCCGGCGTGGAAGGACATCGCTCAAGACGGTGACTTTGAATACCTGCCAGCAGATCTGACAAGTGTCGCGGGCGGCCGGCTGCTTGATGAAGCGTTTCCCGGCATTCGCAGTCGCAGCCAAATGGTGTTCGTGATCGGGCGTGACGAAGGGGCGTTAAAACGGTCCGATGAAATCGTGGGGCTCGATCTGCTGCGGCGGTTGTATTACCGGTTGGGCGAGGTCAGTTGGCAGCGTGCGATTGCCGAAGGTTATACCGGTGGCCCGCCTGTCGAAGGCACACCCTCGGGTCACTGGATCAAACTTGCTCGCGAAGCGTTCACGAATTCGATTCTGATGGACGAACGGTTCTACGAGCGAGTCGCCGATGAACTGCCAAAATCGGAACCGACGCTGACCGAACCGCGAATGGCGTTGGCGTATTGGGATCGCGGCCATCTGCTTGAGCAGTGGGGTGATGCGATTGAAACGGTCGAGGCGGATTATGAAGCCGCCTTGATCTTGCAGCCCAGCCTGCCGTCGCTCGCGACACCGATCGCCGATCGCGACCTCGGTGGTTGGAGCACGCTGCTGGATGTTTTGGCTTGGGAGGACTCGATTGTCGGCCCAAGACTGAAGAAAGAAGGAGCACGGCTCGCTGTTCTGCAGCTTTCTAGCGAATTGGCGGCGACGAATAATATCGATACGCTCGAGGCGGTTCAGCAGTTGATTGCATCGGTGGAGCGTTACAGCATGCACTATACTCAGCCGGGACTGCAGGTCTTGGTGACCGGGTCGGCTGCGGCTGGCGGTGAAACATTAACCGCCGCCCGCGATGCGATTCGCTACACCGAGTGGATCACCGTCGCGATGATCCTGATCATTTTGACCGTCGTTTATCGAGCACCGTTGTTGGTGGCGATCCCGATGATCTCGATTGGATTTGCCGTCGTCGTTTCAATGAGCTTGGTGTCGATCTTGACGAAGTGGTCGATGGACGGCACGGTCCCCGGGCTGGATCTTCGTGTGTTCACGACGAGTCGTATCTTTGTCGTTGTGATCCTGTTTGGTGCGGGCACCGATTATTGTTTGTTCCTGATCGCCCGACTTCGTGAAGAAGCGCGTCAAACGGTGTGGCCGGTGGCTTGCCGCAACGCGGTTTCCAATGTGATGGGGGCGCTGATCGGCAGCGCGCTCACGACGGTACTCGGATTGGGCACGTTGTGGATCGCTCAGTTTGGAAAATTTCACTACACCGGGCCGATCATCGGCATCTGCTTGCTAGTGGGATTGCTTGTTTGCACGACATTGACGCCGGCGATGTTACGAGCGCTGGGACCAAAAGTGTTCTGGCCCACCAAAATTGATATTCGCCAACCGGCGCGTCGCTCGCTGCTCGGACCTTCATCAAGCCATGCAAGCAGTTCCGCTCATGGCGGAGCATGGGGCTGGATTGCACTGGTTTTGACACGGTATCCAATCACTGCGTTGTCGGTGGGGGGCGTGTTGTTGATCGTCCCTGGCATCTATGGATTGATGAACGAACGCTCGGTGACGTACGACTTGAGCAGCCAATTGAGTCACTCGGCGGCCAGTCGCCAGGGGCTGCGTTTGATGGCGAAACACTTTAATATCGGCGAGATCAATCCCGTCACGGCGCTGATTGTTCGCCCCGATGATTTGCCGCATGATGCGGTCAAGAAAAACGTCAAGCAACTCGCCACCAAACTGTATGCTCAGCCCGGCGTGGCAACGGTGCGGACAGCCGATGACCCGCTGGGTGATTTTCCGCCCAATCGTGATATGGGTTTGCTCAGCGGGGATGCGTGGCGACGCCGTGCGCTACAGAATCACCGGATCGCCCAAGGCTACTTTTTTAGCGAGGTTCCCAAGCTCAAAAACAAATTAGTGCGGTTGGATATCGTCATCGAGGGAGATCCGTTTTCAACTGAAACCGCATCGCTCGTTTTGAATCTTCAGCACTTCCTTGAGCAGCTCACCGAAGACCCCGAATCGACTTGGAGTGGCTCGCAAGTGTTGCTGGCGGGCACCACGCCATCGATCATCGATCTTCGCAAAGTGACGCTTTCAGATAATCGCCGGATCAAGATTGCCGTTGTCGTAGCGGTCTTTTTGGTGTTGGTGGTGGTGCTCCGGCGTGTCGGGTTGTCGCTGTATTTGATCGTCACGGTATTGGTTAGTTATTACGCCACGCTGGGGCTAACGATTCTATTTTTCCGTGCCGCGTATGGCAGTGATTACGTCGGGCTGGACTGGAAATTGCCGTTGTTCCTTTTCGTGATCTTGGTCGCAGTCGGGCAAGACTACAACGTGTACTTGGTGACACGAGTGTTAGAAGAGCAGCAGCGGTTGGGATGGTTGGCTGCGCTGCGACGCGCCGTTTCTCGCACCGGTGGCATCATCACTGCGTGCGGATTGGTGATGGCAGCGACATTTTTCAGTATGACGGCGTCGGTATGGTTTCCGCCGATTGCCACATTCTTTGGCTTTCCAAGCGAGGGCGGTGCTGCGCTACGAGGCATTGTCGAGCTCGGTTTCGCACTCGGGTTGGGCGTGCTGATCGACACGTTCTACGTCCGTACGATCCTGGTGCCAAGCTTCATCGCGATCGTCGGAAAACGTTCCGCCACAAACATTTGAGTTCGCCTTCACGTAGCTTAGGCTTGCAGCCTGTGAAAGCAGAGCATTCTTTTTGTCGCGAAATTCGCTAAGTGGTTTGGCGTGGGGCAAAGGGTGGACGAAACGCTCGCGATGACAGGCTGAAAGCCTATCCCACGTTTTTCCGACGTCGGAGACGTCCGGCGACTTTGCCTTAGGGAAGCGATGCCATGTGCAGGGCTTGTTCGGCAGCAGCTCCAAAGACGCGTTTGAATTCCGCAGTAGCCAAATTCCTTAAATGAGGCGACAGCACTGCAATCGCTTGTCGGTACCCTTCGAAGGCGGCCGACGTGTTGCCTTGGCGATACTGTGCCCGTGCGTAACGCACCAGTGCTTTGCCCCGGTAATCAGGGTCAAGAGTCATCGGCGAGATTGCCGTTCCCGACATGTCACGTTTTTTCTCTCGTTCCCGTTCACGCTGCAGGAACTGTTCCGGCGTACCGCCCAGGATTTGCCGATCCATCTCAGCGAGATCGATGATGGTCGCCGAAGCAGAGGCCTGGGAGAGGCCTTGTGACGAACCAAATCCTCGTTGCAGCCCGTTGCGATTTGATCCGAAGGACGCCGATTTGTTGCCGCCCAGAAAAGCGGTGCCACTGTCGGGAACTAACACGCTGCCGGAGTAAGAGAAAGTCTCAAACGAAGGCAGTTGCACCGTTTGCGCGATCGCGGTGCCGCCCCACAATAGGATGGCGGCGGCGTTTGCAATCAGAAAAGAGTGTCGGGCAAATGTCATCGTTCGACTCGCGTCGCGGAAGTTACTTTTTCAGCATGTCGCCGAATTCGCGATTCGTCTTGCGAACTTTGTTTTTCACGACGGCTTGGCAATATCCCGCCGTAGGATTTCGTCGATAGTAGTCTTGGTGATATTCTTCGGCTGGAAAGAACTTCTCGGCCTTTTCCAGCGTGGTTACGATCGGTCTGTTGAAATCACCTGACTTGTTTAGTTTCTCGATGAACTTTTCTGCCGCCTTCTTCTCGGCTTCATCGTGATAGAAGATTGCGCTGCGATACTGAGTCCCCTCGTCATATCCCTGCTTGTTCAAGGTGGTAGGGTCATGGGTCTTGAAAAAGATCTTGAGGATTTCTTCGTAACTGCGTTTGCTCGGGTCGTAGTAAACTTCGACCGCTTCGGCGTGTCCGGTTTGGCCGCTGCAAACCTTTTTGTAGTTCGGGTTGGGGTCGGTGCCGCCGATGTAGCCTGAGACGACATCGTTAACCCCGTCGATTCGCTCGAACACCGCTTCGGTGCACCAGAAGCATCCGCCCGCGAGCGTCGCAACCGCTTCGGTCGCTTTGGCATTCTCGCTTGCCGCAGCATTGGTCTCGCTTGTCTTGGGCGTTGCAGGCTCGTCGGCCACGTTTTGCGATGGCATCATTACTTGGCTCAATGCCAAGGTGCATAGCAGGATCCCAGCCACCACGGCGGTGTGGGGGCGAAGCAAGAAGGCAAAGGTTGCAGGGCGATGATTCATCGTTCGTTTTCGCTAAAGGTGGGAGTTAACTTTTCGGAGGCAAGTTTAAGGGGTTGGTATCCCAGCGGCTACTCTTTCATTGGTAATGGTCATTGCATTGCATGTCCCGCTGGGCCTATTCGCCTCAACTACTATCATAGGCAAACGGCTATCTCTTGGCACGGCATTTCTGAGAGGCAGGGTTTCTGCGGGGGGCGGGCTGCGAGGAGCTCGACAATCCGGTTCCATCGCAACGATTTTGACCTCGACGCTGACCCCTGTTACGAAAACGATCACAAAAAGGTGCAACGCAAGCGATGCAGAGTTATTTTGATGTTACGCACACGGTGCTTCCCGAAGAGATTGATTCGCAGCTGCACGTGCACAATCTGCGTTACGTCCAGTGGACGCTTTGGGCCGCCTCGAAACATTCCGCCGCCAATGGTTGGGATTCGAAGGCAGCGGCAGCTGAGGGGCTCGGCTGGGTGGTTCGCAAGCATGACATCACCTATCGTGCGGCTGCAGTAGCAGGTGACGAGCTAGTCATTCGGACCTGGATCAACGAGATTGAGCGCTACGCGTCCACGCGAAAGTATTTGATTTGTCGGCCAGCGGACCGCTGCGTCCTGGCGCGGGCGGAAACACGCTGGGTCTACGTCGATTTGCGAGTTCACAAGGTGGTGGCCATTCCCGAGACGGTGCGAGACAAGATGCATCTTTCGTCGACCCCGCCGATGCCCTGGGCGTGAACTTTCGTTATTTCCTGGGTCGCTATTTCTTGGGCGGATGAGCAATCACCATCCCAACCCGACGCGTAATCGAGGGAATCTCGATCCTGACGCGGTCCCTCGCTGCAGCGCCGGGTTATGATTCTGAGCCGGACGCGCAAGCGTCGGGCCGCCGCTCGGTAAAACGTTGGCAAAATAAGGCCCGCGGCTAACGCCGTCGGCTCACAAATGCAGGGAAAGCGAAAAAATGGGACAGTCGAACTAGCGGACTGTTGGTTTAGTGAGCCGCTCGCGCGTGAGCGGCCGGGTTCCACGCATTACCCGGTGCCTTACGGCCCGCAGCTCACCCCTGCTATTTGCATTTCGTTCAAACCGACTGCCCGACGCTAGCGAGTTCGGCTCACCAAAGGGGGCAGTCCAGTTAGGAGACTGAATTGAAATCAGAATTGATAACGAATTCCGCTGCGGACAACCTTGTGCCGCTTCGCTTGTTTTTGCAACTCGTCGGACTGGTCACGTTGTTGGCGTTTCCCGCGGCGGTCCTGCCTGAGAAATGGATGATCGAGATTGCTAAATCGCTTGGGATTCATCCCTTCCCATCGGCCCCGCTGACGTTTTATCTCGCTCGTCACCTGTCCATTCTGTACGGGTTTGTAGGGATCGGGCTGCTGGTCTTGGCCAACGATCTGGTGCGTTATCGGCCCCTCGTCCGCTACTTGGCTGCCGGCACGATCGCTTTTGGCGTGGCCCAGTTTGTGGTGGACGCGATGGCGGGAATGCCCTCGTGGTGGAGTTGGGGTGAGTCGCTCTCGACGGTGGCCGGAGGCTGTTTCATCGCCTGGCTCAACCGCACGGGTTTGTCGTCGGACCGAGCGAGCGAGGATGAGTAAGGGCGGGGCTGGCGAACGCTGTGAAGCATTTTCTCGTAGCTACCTTCGCCAGAAGGTGGTGATTC
>CAXBHV010000311.1:0-7042 GCA_963974855.1 uncultured Rhodopirellula sp.
GGGCGGACCGCTTTGCCGATATGTTTTGCCAGAATCTCAACACCCTCGGGCGTCGGGTGCACCCCATCAGAGCTGAGCCAGTTTGGCTCGTCTAACAATATCTGATTCAGATCAACCACCGCGACCTTGCGTTCGCGGGCCACTTGCAACGCGGCTTCGCGATACTGTTGCAGCAATCGATCCAGCCCGCCGGCGCGATCAAACACCGCCTTGTCGTGACGTGTGAAATAGGGCTCGTGATTGATCGGAGGAACAGTGCACAAGACCACCTGTGCCTGTTGCTTTTGGCACGCATCGATCATTTCATGCAGATTCGCCGAGTAGCGATCCGGCGGCACATGGACTTTCGTGTTGTCGACGCGGCTATCGTTGGTGCCGAAAAAGATCACCACCACATCGGGATGTTTTGACAATACATCTTGGTTCATTCGCCGCAATGCTTGCGTCGTCGTGTTGCCACCGACACCGGCGTTGATTGCGTCGACGCCCAACAGCGGCGACAAAATGTCCGAGTAACCTCGTTTGGTAATACTATCGCCAAAACAGACGACCTTGGCACGAACCGGCTCACTCGCAAAGCTGCAAAGCGAACTCGTCAACGACATGAACACCAAGGCGAGTGGGAAGCCGAGGAATCGAATGGAAGTCATCATGGTGAAGTTTGGGGTACTCGTTTCGGTCAGCTTGTTGATCTTATCGAAATGTCAATGTCCGTCGTGAGCCGAGGGCCGTAAGGCACCGGGTATTGCGTGGGTTTTGCAGTTTCGTGTTTATGATAACCCGAAGCGTGAGTTTTGAAGACTGTATCATTGTATCTGCGGGCGAGTTGTAAGCCGGAACGCAGCGGAGTCATTGTCGCCCAGCTTTCCAAGCTGGTAGCGCTAAAATGACCTTGCTGTCGGAATCGCACGTGACTGCTCACCGCCGCAACGATCAAACGCGAAGCACGCTGACGGCTTGGAAAGCCGTGCGACAATCGTCGTTGTTCGCCCCGTAGTGGATCTTGCTAAAGATCCCTCAAACAACATCCCCCGACCAATAACAAGCTGGAATCCGATCCCACATGGGGACGACGAAACTCTTCGCGGCTTGTTGATTGAGTGAGCCGTGACGCGTGAGCGGCCGGGTCCCGTGCATTACCCGGTGCCTTACGCCCTCGGCTCACAACCGAAATTTGGCTTGGGGAGGGCTGATGACAGGCTGGAAGCCTATCCCACATTTCTACGACGACTTTACTAGCTCGTCGATCGCAGCGTTCAGGGTTGCACTTGGTCGCATCACTTCGCTGGCCTTCTTGCAATCGGGTTGGTAATAACCACCGATGTCGACCGCCTTGCCCTGCACCGAATTCAACTCGTCAACAATCTTCGCCTCTTGATCCGACAAGGTCGCTGCAAGCGACTGGAAATGCGATTTCAGCTCCGCGTCCTTGTCTTGCGCGGCAAGTGCCTCCGCCCAGTACAGTGCTAGGTAGAAATGGCTGCCGCGATTGTCGATCTCGTTGACTTTCCGCGACGGCGATTTGTTCTCCGACAAATACTTGCCAGTTGCATCGTTCAACGTTTCCGCTAGCACCAAGGCTTTATGGTTGTCCGCTTTTCCGCCAAGGTCTTCCAGCGAAACTGCCAACGCCAAAAACTCGCCAAGCGAATCCCAACGCAAGTGATTCTCTTCGAGCAGTTGTTGAACGTGCTTTGGCGCCGATCCGCCCGCCCCGGTTTCAAACAATCCGCCGCCCGCCAACAGTGGAACGATCGACAACATCTTGGCACTCGTTCCCAACTCTAAAATCGGGAACAAATCGGTCAGGTAATCACGCAGCACGTTGCCGGTCACTGAAATCGTATCGAGCCCATCTTTCGCTCGTTGGCACGACAAACGGGTCGCATCGACGGGTGACATGATTTGAATATCCAGTCCGGAAGTATCGTGCGACGGCAAATACTCTTTGACCTTGGCGATCAAGTTTGCATCATGAGCACGATTTTCATCGAGCCAGAAGATCGCAGTCGAACCGGTCGCACGAGCACGGCTAACCGCCAAACGCACCCAGTCACGAACGGGCAAATCTTTGGTTTGACACATCCGCCAAATATCGCCCTGCTCGACGGCATGCTGCATCAGCACTTCGCCATTGCCGTTGACGACACGCACCTCGCCGTCGCTGGGAATTTCGAACGTCTTATCGTGCGAACCGTACTCTTCGGCTTTTTGAGCCATCAAGCCAACGTTGGCGACGTTGCCCATCGTGGTGACATCAAACGCTCCGTTTTCTTTACAGAAATCGATCGTTGCTTGATAAACGCCGCTGTAACAACGATCCGGAATCATTGCCTTGGTGTCGCTTAGTTTGCCATCGGGACCCCACATTTTGCCGGAAGACCGGATTGCTGCGGGCATCGATGCATCGATGATCACATCGCTGGGGACATGCAGGTTGGTGATGCCGCGGTCCGAATCGACCATCGCCAGCGGTGGACGATCCGCGTAGACCGCATCCAAATCCGCCAACACTTCCTGCTTCTTCGCATCGGAAAGCGTTTCGATTTTGGCGTAAACGTCACCGATCCCGTTATTGGGATTCACACCCAATTCGTTAAACAACTCGGCATGCTTTTCAAACACATCTTTAAAGAAAACCTGAACTGCATGACCAAAGATGATCGGGTCGGACACCTTCATCATCGTCGCTTTCATGTGCAACGATAGCAGAACGCCCTGCTTCTTGGCCTCGTCGATTTCACGAGCCAGGAATTCACACAGCGATTTCTTTTGCAGTCGCGACGCGTCGATGATTTCGCCCGCCAACAGCGACAGTTTTTCTTTCAATACAGTCGTTGTACCATCTGCAGCGACCAGCTCGATCCGCACATCGCCCGCTTCGCTCATCACATACGATTGCTCGCTGCCATAGAAATCACCATCGCTCATCGAAGCCACGTGTGTCTTGGATTCCGATGACCATGCCCCCATCGAGTGCGGGTTTTGTCTTGCATATTCCTTCACAGGCGCCGCAACACGACGATCCGAATTACCTTCGCGAAGCACTGGGTTCACAGCACTGCCGAGCACCTTGGCGTAGCGAGCCCGAGTGTCCTTGTCGGCATCGGTCTTGGGTTCATCGGGATAATCAGGAATCGCATAGCCATTTTTCTGCAGTTCCGCGATGGCTGTCTTCAACTGAGGAATCGAAGCACTGACGTTAGGCAGTTTGATGATGTTCGCTTCGGGCTGCTTCGCCAACTCACCCAGTTCGGCCAAGGCATCTTGGTATTGCTGGTCCGCTGGAAGCACGTCCGAGAAACCAGCCAAGATACGACCGGCCAACGAGATGTCTTTGGTTTCGACCGTGATCCCCGCCGCCGATGTGAACGCACGAATGATCGGCAGCAACGAATAGGTTGCCAGTGCTGGCGCTTCGTCCGTGTGGGTATAAACAATTTTTGAAACGTTTTGTGACATCATCTTCCTTCGTTGCATGCGGTAACCGATCGACGTTGCAAGCCAAGCGAGCACGGTAAATCGGGGATCAGCTGATGCCCCATCATCGTGTTGAAACCGCTCGAAGGGAAGACGGCCAAATTTAGGTTTTTGGCCGTGATTGTCACACGCAGCGAGTGCCGCGGGGCAGCAATTAGGTCGTGTATTCCGAATTGAAACGAACATATTCGGTCGTCAAATCGCTCGACCAATACGTCGCTTGCCCTTCGCCCGATCCCACGCGAAGTTCGACATCGATTTGAGGCTGCCCCTTCATGGTGCGACTAAGTGACGCGGCATCAAAGTCAAGCGGCGTGCCGTTTTCGTAGATCGCTTGGCCGCACACCGATAACGAAACCTTGGCCGGTTCCAAAGGCTCGCCGGCGTATCCGGCAGCCGAAACGATGCGGCCCCAATTCGGGTCACCACCGGTGATCGCACATTTCACCAGCGGGCTCGCCGCCACGGTTTTCGCGATCACTTCGGCCGAAGTATCACTCTCGGCTCCAAAAACGTGAATCTGCATCACATGGGTCGCCCCTTCGCCATCGGCAACAAGTTGTTTCGCCAAATTGATCGCTAGCTTCGTCAGTGCCGCTTCGAACTCGGCCAACGCGTCGCCGGAGAGCGGTTCATTGGTGCCACTGGCCAATAGCAGCAACGTATCGTTGGTGCTGGTGTGACCATCCACACTGACTCGATTGAAGCTAACGTTTGCGACGCGAGTCAGCATGGCTTGCGCGTCGGCTTGGGTGATCGAGGCATCGGTGCACATTACCGACAACATCGTTGCCATGTTGGGCGCGATCATCCCTGCGCCGCGATTCGGATCGTTTTGCCTGCGAGTGTCAATTCACACGTTTCGGTTTTGCGTGCCGCATCGGTGGTGCGGATCGCTTCGGCCGCGTCCACGAAGGCCGCGTCGCTCGTAGCAAGTTTGCCGTGGACCAGCTCGACACCCGAGCGGATTTTGTCCATCGGCAATCGCTTGCCAATCACTCCGGTGCTCATCACCAATACGCCGGATTCGTCGCAACCGACCAACGCAGCGAGTTGGGCACAAGTGGATTTGGCGTCCTCCATACCTTGATCGCCGGTACACGCATTCGCATTGCCGCTGTTCGTCAGCACCGCTTGAATTGCCACCGAGGGGGTTCGCGAGCGTGATAGCACGACCGGTGCGGCGACAATTTTGTTCGTTGTGTAAACGCCCGCAGCAACGACCGGATGATCCGATACAATCAAGGAGATGTCTGGTTTTCCGCTGGCCTTGATTCCGCATGTCGCACCGGCAAAACGGAAACCACGTGGCAGGAACAGGGGTGAATCTGACATGTGAATTGCCTGTTAAATTAGTTTGCTATTTTCCATCGCCGAAAGCCGACTTCCTACGATTTGACCTTTGCAAACAATAAAGGGCGTCGTGCTGTACAACAAGCGACCCTGTGAACGCAAATTTGCGTTGTTTCCAAACCCTCGACCACCGCTTCTTCTACCCCCTCCCATGGCGAGTCCACGCGTTTGAATCCGATCAAAAATCCAATCGCCCCTTGCGCCGATGACCTGCGAAGCACGAAATTGGCCCAAGATCCCGAACTAGCCGGTGATGTCGTGCTGCGCTGCGAAGGACTGGGCAAACGCTATGGCGATTTTGATGCACTCAGCGATTGCTCGATAAATGTCGGTGCAGGCGACATTTTTGGACTGCTTGGCCCCAACGGTGCCGGCAAAACCACGCTGATTCGTCTTCTGCTCGGCTACCTGCACCCGACCCATGGCCGGGCCACAGTGCTCGGAATTGATGCCGAAGACGACAGCGTGGCAGTCCGTCGCCAAGTCGCCTACCTGCCAGGCGATGGCGTGCTGAAATTTTTTGCCGAAATGCATCCCTACGGCGATCTGCAGCGTAGCCGTGAAGTCGCCGAGCAGTTGGAACTTGACCTGAAAACCCGTGTCGCGTTTATGTCGACTGGGATGCGTCAAAAACTCGCACTCGCCGTCGTGCTCGGGCCCCAGACACCACTACTGATCCTGGACGAACCGACCGCAAACCTCGATCCCACCGTGCGAACGGCCGTATTACAGTTGGTTTTGGATGCTCGCGACAATGGCCGTACCGTGATCCTGTCGTCGCATGTGCTCAGCGAGATCGAAGACACCTGCAACCGCGTCGCCTTTCTGCGGCGCGGCCGACTGGCTCACGAGATGTGGATGAGCGATCTGTTCCAGCGGCACCGAATGACCGCCCTCACCCGCGAGGCCTCGATCGAGATCCCCGATTCGCTCAAAGGCTCGGTCCACGTTCGCACACGAGCGTCAACGCATGCCCACCATCAAATTCAAATCGATACCGCAGGCGATCTTGGACCGATTCTCAAATGGATCGATTCTCTCGCCTTGAAACAAATTCGCTTTGAACCGTATGGACTTCGTACGGTTTACGAAGCGGTGCACGCAGGCGAACCGGTAGCCACCGCTTTGATCACCGATGCCCCCGTTGCTGAAAACTTCAGCCAGGCAAACTCGGGAGCCAGATCATGATCGACCGCATCTTGCTAAAGAAATATATCGGCCAATCGATTTTGCTGTTCGCCTCGTGCGGGCTTGCCCTCTTCGCGTTCGCCTGGGTTCGTGTTTGGGTCGTCAGTCTTTTGGACATGGGACAATTCCAAACGATTTTGGAACAGTTCCGCGAATTTGAAAAGTTCGCTCCGATCGAATTCGATTCGCTGTTTACCTATCCCGGTCGCGTCGGAATGACGTACGACGAACCGATCGTCATCTTGTGCATTGTTATTTGGTGCATCTCGCGTGGCAGCGATGTGGTCAGCGGCGAACTGGGCCGCGGGACACTGGAAATGGTGCTGGCACAACCGATCAGCCGCGCCCGGTTGCTGCTGTCACATGCAACCGTCTCGGTCGTCGGACTGGCGCTGCTGTGCATGTTGGTGTGGGCAGGGATCGGTGCCGGCGTGCAGACGACCAGCGTGAAAGAGACCGTGCCTCCGCCAACGATTCGCATTCCCATCATCGAGTTTGATTTTCCGCTGACAATGGGCGAACCCGAGATGCAGACGTTGCAATTGAGCGATCGAGTGGATGTGCGAATCTTCGCAGCGTCCACGTTTCACCTTTTCGCGTTTGGTTTCTTTCTGCTAGGGCTCTCTACGTTGCTGAGCAGCATTGATCGATATCGCTGGCGAACGATCGGAGTGACCGTTGCGATTTATATTTTCCAGCTGGTGATGCTGGGACTGGGCAAAGCGGCCGAGTCGCTGCAGTTCCTGCTGTCGATGACCTTTTTCAGTTGCTACAAGCCACAAAAGATGACGTCGATGGTCACTAAGGATACGCTCTACACGCCCTGGACACTAACGCACACGGTGGGCGACACGATGCTGCCGCCGCTGGTGTACCCGTTGATCTTAATTGGCTTCGGGCTCGCGTTTTACGCCGCCGCCATCGTTTGTTTCAAACGCCGCGACCTCCCCGCCCCGCTCTAATGACCGTTCGGAAATAACTTCGTCATTTCAAAATGTTTCCCGAATGACACGAACTCTCC
>CAXBHV010000312.1:0-7028 GCA_963974855.1 uncultured Rhodopirellula sp.
TAATCGACTGGCTCAAACTTGGAACCAATCTAACAACAACTATGAATATGCGATCATCCCTCCTACACATTGCTCTGCTTGCCTCCCTCATCACAAACCTTGCTGCGAGCGAACCCGCCAATTCATCCGGCGAAGAAAACACAACTGTTTCTAAGGCAAGCATTGGAGCGACTGAGGAACCAATGCGAGAAAGGGCGATGGAGTCGCCGGTCTACCTGACCGCAAACAACATGTCAATCGCGACGGGCCCCCCTTCACTAGTGCTGATGTCGAGCGGCTCCACGCACATTCCCGTGTGGTCACTATCCGGTGGCACCACTGGGCAGTCAGTCACCGGTATCGTGACTGGCTTTCCTAGCGATTGCGTCGCGGTGAAAGTTGAGATTGTTGTGACGACGACGGACAAGGCGACGAGCTCCGAGTATGAGGATGTATACAGGGTTCACCTGTCGCAGATGGTGAAGGATGCACCGTTCACCTCCGGGTACTTATTGGGTAAGCCCGTGCGAACCGCGCTTCCCGCCGCACCGCTCTACTCCAGGACGATCGTTCTGGAGTCATACTATGAAATCGAGCCGGATGCCCCGCTGTCGGTGCGTATTCAACGGGAGCCTGGCGATCCTGACGACTCGTTCACCCGTCCCACCGGCCTAGCCATGGTCAAGGTGACGCCTCTGTACGCTCTTGCGGAGCCGCATGTCGTGCAAGACGTGAGCGGCTACAACTCGTGGCCGATGATCCAGGCCATCGGAGAGAAGCTGGTCTGCACGTACAGCCGGGGCTCGGCGCATACGATCAATGAAGACGCTCGCGCCGTATACGCTCGCACCTCCACAGACGGTGGAAAAACGTGGACGGCTGAAACCGTTGTCGCCGACACGCCGGGCGCTGGCGAGGTCACTGTCGGGAAGGGGCTGGATTCGACGGGCGCGATGCTTCTCTGGGTGCGCCGGATCGGAAAGGAGCGGAACCACGGCCTCTACCGCACCACCGACGGAGTGACATTCAAGCTCCTGGCGACGCCGAATCTCGCTGTGAAGCCCATGCAGATCACCGACGTCTTCACGGTCCCCACGGTCGGACTTATGGCCCTGTGGTTCGCAGGGGACTACAGTGACAATGCGACTCAATCCTGGGGCACGCTGACCAGCAGTGACGACGGTGCGACCTGGAAACAGACCCCAATCGAATCCGGACTGACCAAAGCGAACTGGCCAACCGAACCCTCCGCGGTTTACCTCGGCAATGGCAGGATCCTTGCAGTCGGACGGACGGAGACCGGGCGACCTCAGTTCCAGCTGGTCTCATCCGACTACGGCGCAACCTGGACGCGGGCACAAACCAACATCGGCGATGTGTTTGCCTCCACGCCGAGCCTGATTCTGGACGCCGAAACCGGTTTGCTGAGCAACTATTACTATGAGCGTGGCAGGGGTATCCTTCGGCGCCGAGTTGTCGATCCAAACGACGTGTTTGACCATCCGCTCAACTGGCCTGCTTCCGAGGCAGTCGCCACCGGCAGTCCGATTGCCTGGGATTCGGGCAACGCGAACGCCACCGTGATCGGGGATACCCACTACGTCTCTTTCTACTCCGGTGAGGCTCCTGACACAGCGGTTCTAGTGTCGGAGATCCCGGCGCCGATGACTGGGAATTCACATTCCAACTCCTCACGGCCCGGAGCGGCACGAAAATAGACAGACAGATCACAAATCATTGAACAGTCTCTCGCCGGAAACCTCGCAGCGACAGAGCGAGTCGGACTCGGACGTTACCGCGAAGCCTGGACCGCTTCTTTATCCCATTCAATCATGTATCCCGCTCCATCATGCTCTGGCCAATCGTCCTGCCGTTCAAAATCACATTCTGCATTGTCGCCGGATTCGTGACGGCTGCCGTCCTGTTGTCGCCATTGTTTAAATGGAAACTCGGAAAGACGGTGCTTGTTTCGGTGTTCATCGGCCTGCTTGCCTTTGCCCCGATCTGTGCTGGCATCGGCTCGATACTCGACTCACGCCGATTCGGCGTATTCCACTACGACACCTACTCTGAAGTCCAAGATTTCCGCATTGAACGTTACCTTCCGCCGAAGGCTCGGGAGATCACGCTCGACAAATCGGCGATGGGGCACCGTGCCAAGTATTCGATTACATTTGATGAATTGACCGAATATCTCGACGCTCTCTGGATCAAATCCAATGGCCGATCCGCTGTTCCTCGCGACCAACTCAACGATGGCGAAAAGGAAACCAGCGATCGCTTCGAACATCGATTTGAAGGACTCGATTGGGCCATGCCTGAAACTGCGTTACACTTCCATAGTCCCGTCCAGTCGGATGGGGGCGGGGCTGACTACTTCTTCGATGCCAAAACCAACACAGTTTTCCAGCACGCTGGATACTGGTAAGCAGGTCGTTCGGTTAACGAAATTTGTTGGTATACAGAAATGAATCGAGTGCGACAGGCGACCCATCGTTGAGCACGCAATTGTGAGCGGGCTGTAGGCGGCGACGAGTAGTTTTGCACAGACGAATGTGGGACAGACGAGAAGCGGAAGTCAGCAGCGGATCGTCGTAAAACTGGAACGCCAGAAAACCGCGGTAACAGAAACTGTCACAACCACACCGAAACGTTTACGCACAATCTGTACTAGGTGATGCATCCGAGCGGCGAAGTCGAGTGAATGGGAATTGATGACCAGCGGTCGTCCGTGGCTGATTGACACCGCAATCTGACTGACAACTGAACCGGAATTGAGCTGACGACATGACACTTTCGAAGCCTGGAATCTCCGCACTTCCTTCGATGCGTCCCAATTGGCTGCACCCAATTGAACGGATGCTCGCTAGCGGTGAACTACCGATTGAAAGAGATTGTGTCCAATGTGGTCGCGAGACGGGTGAATCACTCTCATGCGTAGTTCAATGCGAAACCAAGGGTGGAAGGCTTCTTGATTTATTTCCCAAGCCGATCCTTTTCTTGTTCGCCCCCATTTGGTTTGTGCCATTCATGCGACGATCGATGGAAACAAGCAACACATCCGCGGAAGACAAGTTCATTCGCCTCAAGATTCGTTTGTGTGACCAATGCAAAAACGATATTCAATTAACGCCCCAGAACCTGAGAATACTTGCCTGCAAAACACCGGTCATTGCCGACCTTTTCGCAGAGTTCCCAAATGCTCGCATTCAAGGAAAGCGTACTTCGTCATCTCCAGTACCAGCAACAAGTTCGCACACCGATGTCCCGAGCCAAGACGCCACTTCCCGCACCGCGTTTTGTTCAACATGCAAGAAAGATGTTGCCATCGATGACGATGAACGCTGTGTACAATGTCGCTGGCCCGTGTAACCCAGATGCCGGCTTTCTTGATCAACGCAGCGAAGACGAATAACCATGGGCTCGTTTCAACGCAGGCCTCGCGTCGCTGGTTGCTGGTGGCCACTTTTGCGGACAGGCAATGTCGAATGGACGAGCGGGTGTGAAACCCGCCTGGGTTTGCGATAGCCGATGGGTTCAGAGAGGGCGAAGGGGAGTTGAGAGCGGGAAGTAAGACAGAAAGATTGGGAATGCGATTCGTTGAGTGCCCTATCTTCCTTCCTCTATTTTCCTACCAAATTTTTTCTCGGCGATGTTCGATCAGTAATTGACGTTGCGTACGATTGAACGCCGTGCCGGTTAGCTGAAACTGGGTCCTAAATTGGACTCTGTCAATTCGCATATTCCACAAGACATCCCCGGAGCTCGCTATCGCCGCTACCGCGGCTAGAGTGGTGTCGACGCGCCCGAAACCCCACGCTTACGCGTGGGGCTACATGCTGCCGCCACTATCGCGGCTAAAAGAGAAGCAAAGGGGCATCGAATCTCGATTGGGGGCAAGTGATGCATGAGGTCGGATTGTTCAGCAGGTCGCCAAGATTTCGAAAACGTTCGCCGAACCTCCTCGGTTTCCTCTTGTTCGCTTCATTCTCGTTGGGCAATCAGCCCATGAATGGATATGCACGGGGAAATATTGCGCGGCCGATGGACGTCTGGTATCCTATTGCCGTGGGCTCGATCGGATGGTCGAGTCAACTTCCGTTCCAAAACTCCCCATGGTGATTCGATGCAATGCCGCCCGCTTATGTTGATTCTCTGCCTCGCCGTATCGCCCATCGCCGTGGGCGATGAAACCAACAACGTCGAACGTGCTGAATCCTCTAAAAGTCACATCAATTTCAAGTACGACGGAATTTGGAAGCCCAAAGGCGCACTTCTTGGCGGCGTCTTGTTGCCACCGCCTGCGCTGGCCGGAATTACGCTCCGAATCGATAAAGACAAGTACGAAGTTACTGTTGTTGGTGAAGATCATTCGGACAAGGGAACGTTCACTCTGGACGAGATGACTACGCCCAAACGAATGACAATCAAGAGCACCGCTGGCCCTAATAAGGGCAAGACGTTCCTCGCCATTTATGAGATCAAGAACGCCAATGCGATGCGCGTCTGCTATGATCTGTCCGGCAAAGACTTTCCAAAAGAATTCAAGGCTCCCAAGGACAGCGAGCTTTATCTTGTCGGCTATCGGCGGCAACTCCCCGATGCAAAAGACGCCAAGACCGAAACCACCGACAATCAGGATGAGCAATAGTTTCCGCAAAATCGTTGTCGAAACATTCGATCGACAATCTTCGTGAACCAGTGCCGCGAAATCACGCGGAATTTGAAATTGTTAAAAAACGTCAGGCCTCGAAACAGTCACGTTTTTGAGTAGGATCGATCCTTCTGTAGCGACGCCGAAGCGATCGCGATACGCAACCTCACCAGTCTTTCCCAACAATGGAATTAAAGGCATCATTACAATGCGACTCTTGCAACACACGCTGACGTTTTTGCTGTTATTGACCACTACTGCTGCCTCCGCAGAACAGCCTGTTTCAGAGGATCACGCCAGCGTTCACATCGTGTTCGTCCTTCCCAACAACATGCCCTCGCAATTTGGCAACAATACCCCAACCGCTCGAGTGGGTGACATCATCATACCGATTGAATCGGTTCGCCCCATTTCTGTCACGATCGATGGTGAGTTTGTTGGTCACGCAATGGTCGGCTACCAGAACGTTAAACCCGTTTTCAACTTGCCCAGCGGTACACATGAATTCAAATTCGTTTGCCACGGTTTCAAAGCGACCTCGATCAAATTGAAAACACTTGGTGCTGGAAGCACGCAATACCTTGTCGTAAAGATGGAGCCAGGCTCATCGGACACAACCGATGAAGAAGCATCGGATGCAAGTGCTGCGACCGTACCAGGCGGCTTCCCTACTCCACTGAACCATCGGTCGAAGGCGGAATAATCTAAGCGGGTATCCGAATAGGGGTCTGACTCTCTCCGGCGAGCCAAAAATTCAATAAAAACGACTCGCTTCCAAAAGGCCAGACCCCTTTTCGGATACTCTCTAACTGTACGACCATGTATCACGTACTAACCAACGACACGTGGGACGCAAAGTTCATTGCGGATTCTCTTTGTCGCCAAGATTTGGACGCACGTATCTTCGGCGATTCGGTGCGAGTAACATTGCCATCTGCTCAACGTTTTTCAATGTTCGGCAAGCTCGTTCAGAAATTGTTTCCCGCACGGCCTCTCTACATCACGATCTCTTTTCACCCTGAACATTTCATCCGAAATGTTCAGCTGGAATACGCCTTCAACAAGATTCCAATCGAATCTTTGTGTTTCGAGAAGATTACCAATGCGATGTTTGAACGCGGGTACTTGGTCGAAGATGATCGAGAAATTGCTGCTCGCTATTGCCCCGAATCCGATGAGCTACCGGAATTATTTGACAGACTTGAGCAATTGCAGATTCAGAAGGAAGAATCGGTTCTGAATCGGGATTTTGAGAATGCCGTTACTGCACGCGACGAAGCAAAAATGATTGAGAAAAAGATCGAGACGATGCTTTTCGAAACAGTTCGTCGCGCACCTCAAAGCGGGAATTGCGAAGATTCATAACGCGAACGTCGCGGACAGGAATTAGTTTTAAGGCGAAAGGGTGAAAATCCGAAGCATTGCCCGCGTGTGTCTTGGGAAAGGTGTTTGTTAGACAGAAAAATGGATGCGACAGAAAAACGGGAACGACGGATCGTCGATTCCCTTATTCGTCGCGTTCAAAAATCTGTCGGCGTATTTCGGGCTTCTTTTTCGATTGATATCGCAGCGTGCGAAACGCGTCCACGCCTGCCAGGACCATGATTACTAGCAACGCCAACATCACGCTCATCCAGCACCCGATCCAAACTCGTCCTGGACCGGCGAAGGCAGCAACGATAACCAGGATACCGCAAAGCCCAAACAGGACGTGAACCCAACGGCGGGAACGCATTCGTGACGCATAGTAATGCTGATCCAACCGATCGTCGGATGACTCGCCGGCCCACCCTTGACGCTCGTTCCAGTGCAACCAGATCGCGAACGAAAGGAGCGTGACGCCGATAACAATGCTGCCTGCGAACATAAGACTACTTTTTCCCTCGGGCTCGGTCATCCATCGGTACAGCGAAACACGAAGCGAAGCTATCCGAAAGGGGTGCTTTTCAGAAAGACGGCATCGCTACGACAGCATACCCCAGGTTGCCAACAAGAACGACGTCTAATTCCGATTACAACCGTCTCCTTTCTCGATTTGCGATAATCGCTAATAATGAATCAAGGGCAGTTTTTCGGTTAGGAAAAAGGAACGGATGGGATGGCGGCCAAGAATCGCAAGGCGAAAAACAAAAAACGGCCGAAGCGTCGCAAACCCACTGCCACGGCGTTCCGAAACCCTGAACGACTGGCCCGCCGCGTCGCCCGGGTCCGCCCCGTCGCTTGGAAAGGCGAATCGTCGGTCGATGCTGCGGTGTTTGACGACGCCGTGCTGGACGAGTTGGAACCGGAAATTGCCGCAGAAGTACGACTGGTTCGCGAAGCACTCGCGATGGTGGCCGATCCGTTGGCAGGAGATGTAAACCAACGACTCTCGACGATCTCTCGTCGCAGTCCA
>CAXBHV010000313.1:0-7023 GCA_963974855.1 uncultured Rhodopirellula sp.
GTCGCGAAGAAGATATCCTGCTCTCCAGGCACCGTGTACAGAACGTTTGACGGGGTTTTATGCGATTCTTCGGCTTCTTCGGCACCCATTTCCTCCATTCCCATTCCCATCCCCATGTCGGACCCCATCCCCATCATCATCTCGCCTCCTCCTCCATCCATGCCCATGCTTTCCATGCCGCCCATACCATACATCTCATGCGGATGCTCGACCTGAATGCCTTCTCCCTCATCGATCAGGCGAATGTGCTCGATATTTCCGCTGGAGCTTCTTTCGCCTTTGTTTGAAGCGACGACCTTGCCATCGGGCATGAACACAAGTTGGCCACGCTCAAATCGATGAACAATCGTGTCCGCAGCGAACTTTCCGTCGGGACCCACAACATGGATGCGTTTGGTCGGTTCTTGCGAATGCAGAGTCGCCCCCAAAATGCAGATTACCGCCAGAAACGTTAAGAAGCCAATTGCCTTTAGATGCTTAGTTTTCATCGTTGTTCTCGTGGGTTGCAGTAGGAGTGTTTTCGTCGCGTAAACGCTCCAGTTCATCGGTCAGAGCGGTCATTTCCGAATCAAGTTCTCGCATGGTGGATTCGAGCTGTTCGATGTCCGGATCGTCATCGACACGTATCGACGTAACGGGAACGGATGAAGGACCTGTGTCAAGGATTGATGTGTTTGCCTGGACGAAGGATGGAACGTTCATGTTCGCCTGCGGTAAACGCGCCGACATCGAATTTTGCGGAATGGCAACAGGGACGGCTTGGTTCGCCGAACGCGAAGCGTCGACGAGTGACTTTCGGTTTGCTTGTTGCGGAGCGTTTTCTCGCGGCGACAAACCGTCAGCGGCTGGCCATTGGGGCAAACTCGTGAGACTGATCGTGATTACGATCAGCAGCAGTAGCACGCCGAGGAGTGCGGGCAACATTCGCCGGCGATTTTGTAAACGGGATGGCAATTTACACCTCGTAGGATCGAGTAAATGCTGCTCACACGCTCGTAATATGGTTTCACATTCGGCCGCCGTTTCCGGCCGATCGTCAGGGGCCGGTGCGTGTAGCCAATCGACCAACCGATAGACCCACACGGGAAGATCACGACTGGCTTGGGAAAGCTTGGGCATCTCGCCACGCGCGATCGCGGCAACAATCGTATGCGTCGGCAATCCCCGCATCGGCGGCTCGCCCGTCAACATTGCCCACAGCACGGTTCCTAGCGAATACAAATCGCTTTGAGGGCCGGCCTCGTTCCCGCGAGCCTGTTCCGGCGACAAAAAGCCAGGCGTCCCTACAATCACGCCGGTGTTGGTCATCGAGACATCGTCTTGGATTTTGGCGATTCCGAAATCAGTCAGCACCGCTTGCTCGGTTCCCTTGCCCAACAAAATATTCCCCGGTTTCACATCACGATGTACAACCCCATGTTGGTGGGCGGCCGCCAATGCCGAAGCGGTTTGCCGGGCAATCCGGATCGCATCCAATACATCCAGCTTGCCATGCTTCTCTAAACGGGACATCAGCGATGGCCCGGGCAAATAAGGCATCACCAAATACGGAATCCCTTGCCAGCGATCGACCTGATAAATCTCGATGATGTTGGGATGTCGAATGGTGGCGGCCGAGCGGGCTTCGCGTTCGATCCGCTCCAGCGCGGAAGGGAGTTCCAGCAGATGAGCGGCAGGCAGTTTCAATGCGACAATACGATCGATATCCACGTCGCGAGCCTTCAGCACGGTTCCCATACCGCCGCTGCCCACGATGCCGCAGATCTCAAATCGTCCGATCCGTCCCAGCGAATGAGGGTCATCGCTGGGCGACAAAATCGCACGCAGTACCGGCGATAGCTGAACCGATACTTCCATTTCGTCACCGGCCGGCGCGTCCAGGAAATCCTCGTTCAAACTATGGGACGATGTTTTCCAAAACGTTTCGTCCGCAGCAATTTGTTCGAGTCGCGATGCACAGTGTTGGCAATGATCAAGATGTTGTTCCACACGCGGGTCTTGCGTACCCGACAAAATTGCCTGGAAGTCGACTTCGGCTAAACAAACTTCGGCATCGGGATTCATGATCGGTCCTCCTCTGCCTCGATTTGCTGCACTTGCTCGCGTAATCGCCGCACAATCCGGCTGCGGATGGCATAGATCGCGCCGCGTGATTTGCCTAATCGCTTTGTGACACTGTCAATCGATTCGCCCTCGACGTGAGTGGCCCAGAATGCGTCCCAACTGGCGTGGTCATAATCGCCGCGGATCGCGTCAGCAGCCAAGCGAATCAAGACCCGCTGGCGATCGTTTTCCCAATCGTGGCGAGAGTCCTCGGTCGCAGCCGGACGCGACTCGAGTGTGATCTGATGCGTCGTTCCTCCGATGCCTCGATGATTCAAGTCACGACAGACAATATTGACAAGCGAGTTTCGCGACACACGATTCAGCCACGCCGCAAACCGGTCTGGCGGTTTCTGGTCGCAATCCTGGTCGCCCGGTTGATGCCAGCGGCTGGCCGCTCGCGCCACTCGCCGGATCACATCCGCGACCACTTCGTCCGCCGCATGATGATCCAATCCGCGTCGCCGGGCAAATCGATAGATCACAGGGCGATACAACGCATCAAACCGCTGCCACGCAGCGTGGTTGGCAAGATCGCCGATCTCCGAGATCAGCAGCGGATAAGGTGTCGGCCAAGGCGTCATGTTAAAACGGATTTGCGACAAGAAAGGACAAGAGAAGACGCACCGAAGCGGCAGCGACTAACAGTATGACCCTTTGCGTGGCCCCGATCTGACGCCGGGCAAGAAATAAAATCAAAATTTCCTGTCTCCCGTCGATTGCGAAGCCAAAGATTGCAGTCAAAGTCGCCATCGCTCATAATTTCAACCTGCTTACCCAAATTGGCATTCTCGCCAAATTGCCATACATAACGCGTGGCAGCGTCGACGGAGCCTTCAGGAAAATATGAATACTCAAGACTATCAATCCTACCGCGGTCTTCCTTCGTTGGCGGGACTCAGTTCGCTTGAGCGGGCCATCCATTCGGATTGGAGTGTCCAAGAGAGTGCAAAACGCTGGAAACGTCTTCATTTTGTGTTCAAACGGCTGTACGAAACGCTGACGGCAAAGATCACATCCGAGCCGATCTATGAGCTCAAAACATTGTTTAGCCATCACGCTTACCTGTGTAGCGAACAAGTCAGCTCGATTCGTCGCCGTGTCGGCGAGATGCGTGAACCTCCGCTGGGACTCGACAAAGTTCCTCATCCTGGACTCGAGCGATTGATGGACGAAATCGCCTCGGCTGCGACAACGAACGAGTTTCTGGTCGGGATTTACGAAGTGGCGTTTCCTGCGATTTTGAAGGCATGCCAACGATTCAAGACCGACGCTCATCCGCTTGCCGATGCTCCTTCGATCCGCATCGCAAAACTGATCGAATTTGAAATTGATGAAGTTCAGCAGCTGGGCGAACAATCGATTGCATGCTTGGTTGACAGCGACCAACGCACGGCGATGCAACTCTGGATTGATTTTTTGCAGCAATGCCTGTGTGCGGCCGGTGAATTGGATGGTACCGCACCGAGCGACACTTCGGTTCCCGAGCCGATGTATAGCCGGACGCCGTTCGTTTACCAAGCAGAACCCCAACGCGACGAGCGATTTCATGATTCGTTTAACGCCGGCGTGAATCCCGAAGCGTTTTTGTACGACTCACGTTTTTCCGCTCGCGACAAGACGTTGATGATGTACTACAAGCGAATCCGAGAATTGGATGTGCCCGAGATGATGGCGAGCATCTTGGTTGAAATCGGGGACGAGGAACCGTGGGATTTCCATGCTGAGATGTCGCGGCAACTGTGGGACGAAGCACGCCACGCGATGATGGGCGAAGTCGGTTTTGTCGCGCAAGGAATCGACTGGACAAAAATCCCGATCAATTTCACTTGGTCACGCAACCTAAATACACAGCTCGACGCACGCGAGCGTCATGGCGTGTTGTTTTTTATTGAGCAAGGGTTAATGCCCAAAACGGGGAAGCGGTACGAATGGGAAGTCGGGATGGAAAGCGGCGATCCATTGTCGGGCGTGTTTCAAGATTTCGATTGGGCCGACGAGGTCTTGCACGCTCAGATCGGCCGTCGTTGGTACGTGCCAAAGTTCGGCTCGCTCAACGAGGCACTCGATTACGGTGACCGTTGTTGGTCCAAAGTCCTCAGCCATTGGCGTGCCTACAAAGAGCAAGGTTTGACGGAGCATCGAAATTGGTGGCCTGATGTCTATGAAACCGCGTGCGCCAATTGGGGCGTCACTCCCGACCCTGCGGCGCTCGCGTTTGACACCACCTATGAAGAGAGTCGCGCCGATCTCAAAGAGATCAAGTAGCGAAACTCGCGAAGAGTTTCGTCCATCTCAGCTGCATCCGAAACTCTTGGCGAGTTTCGCTACGGGACGCTCCGAATACCGATGACAGGCTGGAAGCCTATCCCACATTAGCTGAACAGGGCTAGACGCTGGACGCGGTGATTGTTGCTGTCCAAAACGTGCACGCGGTCTTGCGAATCGACCACCACGCCCCATGGCTGATACAATTGGCCGGGCTGAAATCCAGGGCTACCCCAAGTCGCCATCCACTTTCCATCGGGTGTGAACCGCTGTAACCGCTGGTTGCCGTATTCGCAGACGATCAGCGTTCCATCACTGGCAAATGCCAAATCGTACGGATAATAAAATTCGCCTGCAGCGTCGCCTTCACGACCGAAGACGTTGATTAACTTTGGCGTTTCTTCGCGGATGTCGAAACATTGGATGCGATGGTTACAGGCATCGGCGACCCATAACACTTGGTCGCGGACGACGAGACTTTGCGGACGGACAAATTGACCGTGCTCATTTCCAGTACCGCCCCACTGCGTCAAAAAATTTCGCTCGGGATCAAATTTCTGAATTCGGTCCGAATCGCCATACTCGCCGATATAAAAACAGCCTTGGTCATCGCAAACCGTGTCGGTGACAAAGGCAAATTCGCCCGGCGAATGGCCAGAGACTCCCCCGATTTGCTTGTCCGTACAAAGATCACCGCTGAGTGTGTAGGCGAGCGTGCGATAATAATGGGTGTCCGCGACCAGCAAGTTCGGGACTTGGTTCTTGCCTGGTGGCGTTTCGACAGCCAGTCCGGTGGGCCGTCCGTTCTCGGTGTCCGGTGTTTTCCAACTTCGCTGGAAATTTCCATCGACGTCAAAAACTTGGATCCGGCCGGTGGTATCGACAATAAATAATTCGTCGGCGGGTGAGATCGCAATCGCTCGCGGCTTCAAAAAACGTCCGTCACTAAATCCTCGTCGTCCCCACACGATTTGGGTACTTGAACCCGACGCACTCGAAACGCAGCCGGAAATCACGCTGGAACCGAGCGCAAGGGACGCGCATAACATCGTTCGGCGGGAATGTTTTGCAGTGGACAAGGTCGTTTTCGGCTTCACGTTTTCGATTTGTGTCAATGGTGTTAGTGTATCAACAAAGCCCGTGATCGAGGCAACGCGGCAGCTCACGCGGACTTGTGAAGACGTTTTAATAGCCCGTACAATTGTGAGCGTCTTCAGTGCCGAAAAACAGCCCGCTTTCCCTTTGACCTCAATCCATGCCAAAAATCCTGGACCTACAAACAGCAGAAGATTCGCGAGATATCGTGCATCGAACTGTCCAAGCGTTGGTTGAAGGGCAAGTCGTGGGTGTGCCGACCGAAACGACCTATACGCTCGCCGCCCTGGCACTGAGCACGAAGGGCGTCGAGCAGCTACGAATGCTTGCAAATCGCGAAATCGAGGCTGCTACAGCGAATAATCAGTCGGGGGCGGACCGCCATTGGATGGAGTTGTCGATTCGCAGCCGTGACGGGGCATGCGATTTTGTTGGCACGGCTTCGAGCACCCTGCGGCGACTGTTGCGACGTTGTTGGCCGGGACCGCTGACGGCGATGGTGCAGTGTCCTGAGCCCTTTTCGGCTTTATCTCAATTGCCCGTCGGAGTCCGCGAGCAGGTCGTGGACGAGGATGGATATGTTAGTTTTCGAGTGGTTGACCACTCGGTTTTGGATCAAATTCACCGTTATTTGTCGGGGCCGTTGGTATTGGCTAGTTTTCAGCCAAGTGAGGGGACCGAGATTGCCACGGTTGCCGCTAGAATGGTGGAAAAATACGGCGACGAATTGCCACTGCTGCTCGACGATGGCCCGACACGCTATGGTGGTGTCACGACGGTTGTCCGAGTCAGTGGCAATCGCTGGGAGTTGCTTCGCGAAGGCGTGATTGAACGTGCTGCTATGAACCAATTTGTGAAACCTGTGATCGCGGTGGTCTGCACCGGAAATACCTGCCGGAGTCCGATGGCAGAGACTCTTTTACGTGAACAATTGAACAAGCGAACCGGATGCGATGATGCCGTGCGTGTCATCTCGGCGGGCGTTGCGGCACCAAGCGGTGCTGGAGCGGCTCCGCAAGCGGTTGCGGTGATGGGAGCACGGGGGCTGGATTTAACCGGCCACAGCAGCCGTCCGCTGGATGAATCGGTGGTCAACGTTGCCGATTTGATACTGACCATGACGCGAGGCCATCGAGCCGCGATCTTGGCGGCGTGGCCCGACATGCACGAACGTGTCTTTACATTGCGACGAGACGGGGGCGATATTAGCGACCCCGTGGGCATGGCGGTCGAGGCCTACGAGGCCTGTGCCGACCAAATAAACGAAGAACTAGGAAAATGGCTCGATTCATTCGGCGAGGATTTTTTCCCTACCGAAATCACAAGCCAAGAATAAATAGGTGACAAGATGCTGAAGATTTGCTTAGCAAGCGATCACCGTGGCGTTCATATCAAAGCAAAGTTGATGCAATCCCTTGCCGCAGCCGGTTTTACGGTCAGCGATGAAGGGACCAATAGTGATACAGCCTGTGATTACCCAGACCTCGCCAGTCTGGTGGCCAAAAAAGTGAGCAACGGGGAAGCGGATCGCGGTATTTTGATCTGCGGTACCGGGAT
>CAXBHV010000314.1:0-7017 GCA_963974855.1 uncultured Rhodopirellula sp.
ACAAAACCCAGCAGCCTACCGAAGTCAAATCTCATCCCCCCGCCGAACGCTTACGTACATGGGCTTCTGTGGCCTATAGGCCTTGCGGGTTCGAGTCCCGCCAGTGATCGCGAGATCGTTGTGGTGGAATTGGAAGACACGCAGAATAGATTCTCTGGTCAAAACTTCGTCAGTCGTTTTTGATCCAACTAACAACAACACATGGCGACTGCCGGTTCGGAGTACATGGGAGAGCACGTCACGCGCGTGACGAGGTTACGGGTTCGATTCCCGTCCGCTGCGAAAGCAAGCGGTAGCTCAGACAAAAACCTCTGGTCCACAACTTCGTCGCCACCAGTACGCGATTGACTGCCTAATCGAATTACATCACCTCGGGTGTCGTGGGTTCGAGTCCCACCGATGAGAACCTTGTGTTCGCTTCGTAGCTCAGTTGGTAGAGCATCGAATCTGTCTGGTTAACAAACTTCGTCAATCGTTTTTTGAGAGCATTTTCCCGTGGGATAGGCATCCTGCCTGTCATAAAACTGCCGACGAGCTGGAAGCTTATCCCACAACCAATACACGGCTGACTGCCGCATCGGAGTACATCGACTCTTAATCGAAAGGTGTGGGTTCGATTCCCACCGAGTGTGCTTCGGCTTGCTCGTAGTTTAACTGGCAGAACATTTTCTCTGATCAAACACTTCGTTAGTCGCGTTTTCCACAATCGTTTCGAGAGACTGAACTATGCGTGTTTTACATTCCTGTTTCGCCATTACGACCGGCCGCGAGTAATCAAAAAATCGCTGCCCAACAGAGAACGCACATGCACAATTCATTCTTTCAACGATTGCGGAAACATGAAAACCACAACCGAAACGCGATCCAAAACCGTGACCACCGTCGCGGCCCGGATCGCTGGCGAAGACATCGCCAAAGGTGACTACGTCACCATCCTCAGCGAGATCATTGAGCTTCCGTCCTACTTATGGAGTTGCTCGGGCATCTCGCAACCAATCGACGAACCCGTCCGGACTCGCTACCTGCCGCGTGCGGTTGGCGAACCGTACAAAGTCGTCGCCGTTTGCTTGCCATTGGTTTACGCAAAGCGCCCCAAGGGCAACCTGATCGCTTTCGACACACGACAGCAACAACTCGTCCGGCTTGACCGAGACAACGGTCGCTCGCTTTGGAAACAAATGCGAAAGGCCGCCAAGAAGAAAACGAGATAGAAAGCGTACACAAACTTTGGAGGTTTGAAGTTAAGGGGAAAATTTGAAGGGATCAGATTCCTAACTTTTCACACTTCTAACTTCTTACTTCGACCGCTTCGTCGATCTCGACTTTTCTTAAGGCAAACACAGTGCATCACTACCAAGTGGGGTAAGTATCCAGTTTGCCATTCACCTGGACGGCAAGCTGCAAGCTTACCCTGCGACAAGACAAAACCATTGCGTGTCGAGACGGTCCCATTTTGTTCGGGACGTTTCGCTCGCGGTGGCGCACGCAAAACACACGATCCGACTGCCGGAGTGGAGTCCATAGGTTCGATTCCTGTCGTCCCGACTCCAACCGCACCGAGGCGTTTCTCGGTCGCGGCCCCACAACGGGGCGAAGCTCATTTGGGAGCAACCTCTGCGACAAACTTCGTCGGATCGCTTTTTAGTAAGGAGGTCACCATGGCCAACAAGTCTCTATTCCAAAGTATCACCAGCGTATTGCCACGAGCGACTGTCGTCAACGAAGCAGGCGGCCCAGCGTACAAGTTGTCCGCAAAGCACGCGCTCGCCCAAATGGCGGCGACCGGAACTTTCGGCAACGTCTACTACGCGTCCGCGCAGAACCAACTCGACGCGATGCGAAAGCTGATCGACGAGATCGACGACAACGAGTTCCTGGCAAAGCTGGCCGTCTATTCACGTGAGCGTGCTTACATGAAGGACATGCCAGCGGCATTGCTCGTCGTGCTGTCGACGCGAGACACCAAGCTGATGCACCAAGTCTTCGACCGAGTCGCGGACAGCGGCCGCGTTCTACGCACCGTGTTCCAGATGACTCGTTCGGGACAGTTTGGTCGCAAGGGGTTATCGTCTTCGCTGCAGCGTGCGTTCCAGCGTTGGCTGAACGACGCGTCTGTTGGCAAGTTGCTCTCCGCTTCGATCGGAAACGATCCGAGCCTGCGAGACATCTTGCGAATGGCACGTCCAACGCCGAAGGATAACGCACGCCGTGCGCTGTTCGGATGGCTGACCGATAAGCCAGTCGACAAGTGGGCTCCGGCAACGGAAACCGACTTGCCGGCAACGGTTCAGTCACTGATCGCGTACCGCGGCGCCGACACGGCCGAAGCACAAGCGTTGATCGCGGGCGACCTGCAGGTTCGATGGGATTTGCTGGCCGACGCGGCTAAGGAAAATCTCGTATGGAAGGCAATTGCCCGACAGATGGGACCGCAAGCAATGCGAATGAACCTCAACACGCTATTGCGTCACGACGTGTTCAAGAAGCCTGGAATCCTCGGATTCGCAGGAACCGACAACGCGATGATCGACTACGTGGCCGGCCAACTGGCTGACCGCGACGCGATTGCTCGCAGCCGTCAGTTCCCGTACCAGTTTCTGGCGGCTTACATGAACGCATCGGACGAGGTTCCTAGCAAGATCAAGACGGCGTTGCATGACGCTGCCGAGATCGCGTGCAGAAACGTGCCAACGCTGCCAGGCCCAGTCATCATCGGACTCGACACGGCGAACCCAATCTACCTTGCGCCCCGCCGGCCCGGCCAGCACCGGTTGTTTTGTGCTCTGGGTCGGCCAGCATGTCGTCAAGGTACGCGGTGCCGCCCCACTCATCAATTAGGTTGCCGTGAATATGAAACTTCCAATCTTTGGGGCCGTGTTTCGGCTGCCCCTCAATGCGTTCAACATAAACGCCCATGCGGCGACCATCGGCCAACTTGCCCCCAAACACAATTTGGCAAAGCTCGCGTTTCTCGTCCCATGACATTGAGTCGTAGTTCCTGTTCGCTTGCTGCTTCTCGCGATTGATCTTTCGGTTGCCACGATTGCCACGCCTACGCCCACCGGCGATCTGTTTCGCAACGGCCTCAACGGTGGCCTTGTCTGGCACATTGCCCAACTCTTCTTCCAGCGAGTCAAGCTCGTTCGCCAACAGCGTCTCGCGTTCCTCGCATTCCTCTAGCTCGCGTTTTGCATGTTCAGGCTTCAACGTGCCGTCACGTATCATTCGCACTATGCGGTCGCGGCCCTTCACCAACTTGTCAAGCTCGGTGGCAACACGTGTTCGCCGTTTCCGGCATTCCTCCAAACGTTCCAGGTTTGGCGTTGCCCTCTCCACCGCCGCCGCCACCGACTTTGGGTTGCCAAACATCTCGAACATTTGTCGCAATACCGCTTCTTCGAAACGTTCGGCAGTAATTTGTCCCTGTAAACAATTCTCTGTCTTCTCGTAGTGCCGGTACACACGGCGGCCACGCGGGCAGATCGGATGTCCGGTTCTTCTCGGCACGACGTAGGATCGCTTTGCGGGTGGTGGCGGGCAACAGTGCGGGGATCGTCAACATGACTTCCTCGTCGATGTTTAGCCGTTTGCACATGAACTGAATCGGCCACTCCGACCCGCATTTCTTCGTCAGTACATCGTGTAGGCCCGTTTGCTCCAGCCCGTACTCGGCTGCCAACTTCACCCGCGATTCGCCTCTGATGTAGCGTGCCGCGATGTCCTTGATAATGCGTTGCTTTTCTTCATCAATGCCCCACGTCTCTGTCGCCCTATCGAACGTGCGGCCCCACGGTAGGCTCCCGTTGGTGGGCACGTTGCGTTTTGCACGTGCAATGCGGTTGTCCATCGCCTTTTGCAGGTTGAGGGCGGCGGACAGTTCGCCGAACGAGGCAAACTGCTGGAGCATGAAACGATGAACAGGATCGTAGAGGTTGAACTCCTGCGATAACACAAAGAAGCGGATGCCATGTTGCCGGAGGTGATCCAGGCCGGAGTCGCCGCGTTGGTTATCCCGTGTCCACCGCGTCGGGTCGGCCACAACAATTGCGTCGAATGGCGACTTCGCTTTGGCAGCATCCTTAAGCATCTGTTCCAACAATTGTCGCTCGTGGCCCGGGGTGGCATGTTCCTGCCCTTCGTACCAACGTGTGACCCTCGCCTGCATTTGCCCCACCGCATTTTCCAGCTGGCCATGTTGGGTGCGCAGCGACTCCCCGTGTTTTGCTTGAGCTTCGCCGGAGACGCGGACTAAACCCGCAAACCGAAGCTGTTTTGTCTTTGACATCGTTCCTAGCCTTTTCCTAGCCGTGATGTTTTGAAGAAGGGGCGGCAGACGAAACCGGCTAGGGTTTGATTCGTCCGGCACGGGGGATCAATCCCGTGCCGTGCCGCCCCGTGTGTTAGTTGTAACCAAAAAAAGCCCGCCGGGTGCGGCCCTAGTCGCCGCATGGAACTACGAAAACATGCGGTAGCACCGAAGAGGAGAACAAAACTTCGGTACATCACCCGGCGGGCCTCGTGCGTTGTTAAATGCTCGGGGGCATTATTAACGGCGTCTCGCCGCCCTGGTTGCCGCCTGTCGCGCTGTTGTTGGCTCGCTGGGCATTCGGCACCGGCGACGGCTGCGGGGCGACAACGGGGGCTACGCCGCCACCGTCACGGAGTCCTGTCCCACAGCCGCAACCAGTGCCAAAATTCATCGTAGGTGGCAACAGCGGCGTTTCCGTGTGTGCCGTTGGATCTGCATTAAACATCTTCATCTTCGTTTGCTCCTCGTTTAGTTGTAATAGTCCGCACCCGTCGGCCAACCTGCACGCCCCAACGCCGTTCGGCAAAAGGGCAAGGTGGTCGGGCCGGTGGTTGCGGGCCACAAATTGATAGGCTTCACCATTCCACGTCCCCGGTGTTGGGTCGGCGTCGTGGTAAAGTCCGGTTGATACTTCAATCGGTTCATTGTTTGCCAACGCCTGGGTAATCTCGGGTGCCAGTGCATGTAGCCGCTCAACATCAAACCAAGCCTCGGCTCGTAGTTTCCCACCATCCCACCGCGTGTTCATAACCATGCCAACCATCCGGGCTTCAAGCTCGGCTAGCGTTGTCGCACTTCCGCTCACCGGGTGGTACATCACAACCGGTTTCATGTTCCAAGCCATTGCGGCTCGTTGCATTTCCTCGGGCGGGTAATACAACGGCCCCATGCTTCCGCTGTGCACACCCTCAACCAGCATCACCACCGGGGCCACGATGTACTCGCGTCCGTGCAGGGTGGCGTTGCGGGTGTGCTTGCCGTGGGTGTTCGTTGTGTATCGGTTAAAAATCATCGGTGCCGTGCCTAGATGTGGATTGAGTTGATTGCGGCCTCGTATGCCGCCCGCTCGGCGGCCTGTGCCTGGGCCTGTTCTTGGTAGTACGCTTCCTGCTCCGGCGTCTTGTAGCCGGGCAGGTCCCGCCGCCGTGCTTCCACCGCCTCGGCGTACAACTTGCCCATGTATTTGGCCATCCGTTGCAACGTACGTAGCTTCCGTACGTTGGCCTTCGCGTCGGGATGAGAGCCGGGGTTTTCAAGCATGTGCTTTTTCGTCTCGTCAAACTTCTTGACCGCGTCGTCAAGCCGGATCTCGTAGTAACGCACGATGCACCGGTGGCGTTCCAGTTTGTCGGCGGAGGGTTCGTTCAATGGGCCGTATGGGCTCCTGTCGCGGTTGGCACCATCGGCGTAGTAGATCCATCTTCCGTCGTAGGCGCTCTCGCCATGCTTGGCATCAAATTGCTCAAGCCGTTGCTTCACAAGTAAACTGTCCATCTCTCTATCTCCTATTACAAAAAGGCTCCAACTCGCACGGTTGGGCATGCGGCAACCGTTGCCACCCCCGCCACCGCATTTGCTAGGTCATCGTGTCCGCCCGGCGGATGGTCGATAATGTCGCGGCCACCGGCACGTGTACGGCGTTCCAAACTTGCTAACTGGTCAATCATCACTTCGTTGTCTGGCAGCTCAATTTCTTGGCTACAAAGCCTTGGCAAAAGTTCGGTGTATAAAACGGACTTCGGTTTTTCGGCCCGTGTGTACCGTATGCCGTTGGCCGTAAACGCCCCCGCCACAAACTCCGCCGCGTAGTTGTCGCCTGTCACCTTCCGCACCTCATAGCGTTTCAATTCCTCCGCCATTTCTCCAATCACCACATCCGGTGCAAACGGCGGTCGCCAGCGTCGGGCATACACAACCACCACCCGGCGTCCATCGCGGTAGGCAATGGCCAGGGCCGCGTCGTCGGCCCGTCCGCCGCTCAGGTCGGCAAACGCGACGTACTCAGTTCCGTATCGTGGCAGCCGTTCCGGGCAACCCTTCGACACCACGGCTTCAACAACTTCACGCGGGATGTAATCCGTAACATCGTCTCTAAATTCTGCTAGGTATTCACTTTTGGCGGCCTGCAAATCCTCGGCCATAGCCTCATCAATAATCCGTTGCGGCAACGTCGGGTTCATAGTCCTGCTTGGCACGTTCCAAACCAAAGTCTTCGCCACATCACTCCCGTGGTGGCGTTTGTGTTGTTGGTAGCACCACCCCTTCCGGGCATACGGGCTGCTAATGCAAATCAGCTTTCCATCAACGGTCGCAAGGCTAGGCTTCAATGCACGCACCAACTCGGTGTCGTTCATCTTCGCGTCGCTCTCATATCCAAAAAAGCAAGCCTCGTCCACAATCGCCGCCAGCAACGTATAGCCCCGCACGGTTCTAAAATCCCCGGCCATGATTTCAATACGCACGCCACCGCGTAGCTCAAACCCGCCATCGGATTCCTTCACCAGTGCGGTCTTAAACAACGGCAGCTCGAAGATTGCCCGCGTGTAGTCCCGCACAATCCGTCCCTGGGCCTTGGTGGGTGCCACCACCGGCACCACTCCCTTTTCACCTTTGGATAGCTTGCTTGCGTGCCCGGCTAACACCGCTTCATAGGCGGCAACCGTTGCGGCAATCCTGCTCTTTCCGCTTCGTCGTCCCGTCAAAAATAG